>NZ_JBFRDD010000025.1:0-111656 GCF_052113425.1 Cupriavidus sp. YAF13 | reverse complement strand
CTCTTCGCCAAGACCCTGATCACCGCCGCCGCCCTTGCTGCCGCTTTCGTTGCCGGCACCGCTCAGGCTTCGGGCCCGAAGGACAGCACCTTCGCCGGTGACAAGTACGGCTACGTGTTCCGCACCACCACGCCCGACGCCTTCACCGACGGCGCCCGCAGCGGCAAGTTCGACCCGTTCACCGAAGGCGCACGCGTTGGCAAGGCTGACCCATACACGGACGGCGCCCGGATCGTGGCCGGCCTGGACCGCACCGGCGTCTCGGCCTCGCCGTCGCGTACCGTTGACCAGTTCACCGATGGCGCTCGCGCCGGCAAGTTCGACCCGTACACCGATGGCGCACGCATCGTCGCCGGCCTGGATCGCACTGGCGTGTCTGCCACCCCGGCCCGTAGCGTGGATGCCTATACCGACGGTGCACGTACCGGCAAGTTCGATGTGTTCACGCAAGGCGCCAACGCCTGAGCTACGTGTGATGCCTGATCACACTGTGAATCAATCGGTAATCCAATGAATGCGGTGATGCATGCAAAGAGCCGGTAACACCGGCTCTTTGCCATTGCCGGCACCTCGAGGGTCCGCCGAAAGGCGGATGCATGCCATGACGACTCCGTCCGTACGCGATCAACTGCTGGAGCACACCCTGGTGCTGGTGCGGCAGCGTGGGTTCAATGGATTCAGTTACCGGGACCTGGCCGAGCGGGTAGGGGTCAAGACCTCCAGCATCCACTACCACTTTCCCTCCAAGGAGGACCTGGTGCAGGCGGCGGTGACGGAGTACAGCGCTCGCAACTCGGAGCGAGTGCGCGGCATCGATACCAGCCTGCCGGTGGACGAGCAGGCTCGCGCTTACCTCGCGCCCTGGCTGGCCACCGCGGGCGGCGACGCCATCTGCCTGGTGGGCATGCTGTCCGCGGATGCCGTATTCCTGCCGGATGCGGTGCATCGCATCCTCAAGGATTTCTACCGCCTGCACGAGACCTGGCTCACGCGCCTGCTGGAAACCGCACAGGCCGTGCAGCACAAGGCCTTGCCGATCCCGCCGCAGGCGCTGGCGCAAGCCGTGTTCGGCGCGCTGCAAAGCGGGCTGGTGGTCGCGCGGTTGTTCGGCGCGCCGCAGCGTATCGAGGCGGCGGCGGACCTGTTGACGGCATCGGTATCCGCCTAGGCGGCCCCGGGCATGTCACGGGCCCGGGGCCCTGAGCGCTCCGCGCGCGGCGAGCCGCCGGCGCCGGTTGAGCCAGAGCGGCACCGCGCCAATCGCGATGCCGCCCAGGGCCACCACGCGCGTGGCCGGGTCGAAGCTGGGAATGCTGTACAGCCCGATGAACCACAGGAACGTCGCGCTGCAAGCTGGCCAAAGCACTAGTAGCAACAACCTGACGGGTGCGCGGGCGGCACCGCGCCGGCAGTGCCAGGCACAGGCGAAGCCGGCTAGCCCGTAGTAGAACGCCACCTGGAAGCCGATGGCATTGACCGAGTCCTGGATGATCTGGCCCACGCTGTTGAAGCGCGCGGACAGCGCCAGCAGCAGCAAGCCGAACGATGCGATCACCGCGGTGGCCACCCACGGCGTGCGCCAGGTGCGGTGCAGTTCGGCATAGCGCGGGTGCAGCAGGCCATCGCGACCTTTGGCGTAGAGCGTGCGGGTGAACTGGAGGATCGAGGTTTCCAGCGTGCCCACGGTGCTGAGCATGACGGCCAGCACGGCCAGGTAGTCCCACGGCCGCGGGAACAGCCGCGAGGCGAGCGCAAACACGACGTTGGTGCCGGCTCGGCGGATCTCCTGGTCGCTCAGCACGGCCTGGCTGGCGATGACGAAGGTCATGAACAGTGCCAGCACGATGACCATCGCCATCAATGCGCCGCGCCCGGGCGCATGCGCCGGATCGCGCGTTTCCTCGGTCAGGTTCGCCGTCACGTCCCAGCCCCAGAAGAAGAACAACGCCACCAGTGCCCCATTGGCAAACAGCTGCGGGGTAAACCCAAATGGCGACAGCATCGCCAGCGAGGGCGGGTGGGCAAGCGGCAGCGGCGCGCGCAGCAGGGCAGCGAGCACGATCGCCGCCAGCACCCCGACCTCGACCAGCGTCATCGCCACCTGGGTGTAGCTGGTCAGCTTGACCCCCTTGACCACGATCACGCTTACCGCCAGCAGCCAGCCTGCGGCGACCAGGGTCACCACGGGCGGGCGCTCCGCCAGGGCCGGATCGAACAGGAGCAGGGTGGCGGTGGCGGCCGGAATGGTGCCGGATACCATGAATACCGCCGACGCCACCAACAGCGTCCAGCCCGCGAAAAAGCCGAGCGCCGGATGGAATATCTCGCAGACCCAGGTGTAGCAGGCGCCCGCGCTGGGCTGCAGCCGGTTCAGTTGCTGGTAGGACAGCGTCACGCCGAACATGATCAGGCCGCAATACAGCAGGCTGGCCGGCGCCAGGCCTCCCACCGTCGCGACCAAGGTGGCGGTGGTGGCCGCCAGGCTGAAGGCGGGCGCCGTGCCCGCCACGCCCATGACGACAGATTCGCCCAGCCCGAGTGCGCCTGCGTCCAGCGTTGCCGGTGAATTCCGATCCATGGCGAAGCTCCCCGTGCCATCGGTGGCCGGTGACGGCCTGCCGACAGCACCGTGCGCGAGCCCGTGGGGGCGGGCATGCTTCAGGCAACTATACTGCCTGCCCCCGCGTTTTCAACCGCTTCCGTGGGCTCACGGGCATTGCCGCAGTTCCCCGGCCAGCCAGTCGATCACGGGCCGGAACCGGGAAGCGCCGCGAAACTCCTGCGGATATGCCAGCCAGATTTCCCGCACCACCTCCGGCACCTCGCGCACCAGCGCGAGCCGGGCATCGTCCCGCGCCAGGTAGTGCGGCAGCAGGCCGATGCCCAAGCCGTTGCGAATGGCCTCGCGCACTGCCAGCAGGTTGTTCGACTGGAACCCCGTGCGTGCCGCCAGCGTGCGCGTCCATTCCGATTCCGGCAACGCCAGGCCTTCGTCCAGCAGGCCGCACAATGGCGCGCCGTCGAGATCCTGCTCGCGCCACGGGCCGGCGTTGGCGGGCCGTACCGGCGCATACAGGCCAAAGCCCATGCTGCCCGCGCGCTGCGCGATGGCATCGCTTTCCTGCGGCCGCGCCAGCCGCACCGCGATGTGGGCGCGGCGCCGCGCGAGGCTGGCGATGCGGTTGTCCGTTTCCAGCCTGACCTCGAGTTGCGGGTGCGCGCGATAGAGCCCGAACATGCGTGGTGTCAGGAAGTGGCTGCCGAGTGCGGCGGTGCAGGCGATGCTGACCACGCCGGACACGCCGCTGCCGGTGTCCTCCACTTCGCGCAGCAAGCGCTGCGCCGAACCCTCCATCTGCTGCGCCGCGGCCAGCGCCGAGCGGCCGGCCGCCGAGAGCGCGAACGCGCCATCGGTGCGTGTTGCCACGGGCTTGCCGAGCGCTGTCTCCAGGCGCCGGATGCGGCGGATCGCTGTCGCGTGCGTGACCTCAAGCTCACGGGCGCAGGCCGAGTAGTTGCCGGTGCGGATCAACGTGGACAGGGTGAGCAGGTCGTCCCAGTGGAGTGAACGTTTTTGCACAATGGATGTGAGCCGGTTGAGAATTGGCGAACAGCATAGCGCGGCTTATCATCGCTTGCATGGTAGTCGCCCTTGTGGCGCCTGCCCGTGTATCCCCACGCCGTTTCCGACACCTGACGCACAAGCAAAAGGAGCCATGATGACCACACCCTTTACCCTGCTCGACCTCGCCGGCGCCAGCCGTCTTCCTTCGGCGTGGGAGGCCGCCACGCTGGTGCTGATCGACCACCAGCGCGAGTATGTCGACGGCAAGCTCCCCCTGGTGGGCATGCCCGGCGCCATCGCGGCCTGCGGCGAACTCCTGGCGCTGGCGCGCCGGCATGGCAGCCCGGTGGTGCACGTGGTGCATCACGGGCGGGCCGGCAGCGGCGGCGCCTTCGATCCCGAGGGCCCATATGCGGCCATCATCCAAGGCCTGGAGCCGCTTGGCGGCGAGCATACCGTGGTCAAGGGCCTGCCCAACAGCTTTGCCGGCACCACGCTGGCCGCCATGCTGGACAAGCTTGGGCGCAAGGAACTGATCGTGGCGGGCTTCCAGACGCATATGTGCATCAGCGCCACGGTGCGCTCCGCGCTCGATCATGGCTATCGCAGCACCGTGGTGGCATCGGCCTGCGCTACGCGCGATCTGCCCGACCCGCTGGGCGGCGCGCCGCTGTCGGCGGCGCAGATCCACCGTAACTCGCTGGCGGCGCTGCATGACCGCTTTGCCACCGTGGTAGCTGGCCCGGGCGCCTGGGCCTAAAGGAAAACGGAAAACACGGCATGCCGCTGGCTTGCGCCGGGTGCCGCGCGGACCCCATGCGGGGCCGTCGCGGGGCTTGCAAATTGGTGCGTCGCCCTTGGGGCTGGTGCATACTACGGCCTCGCTGCCAGCCGGCGAGATCCGTCCGCAACCCGATTTTCCATTTCCATGAAACGCATTCTCCTCATCAAGATCACCTCTCTGGGCGATATGGTGCACACGTTGCCGTTGGTGTCCGACCTGCGGCGCGCCTTTCCCGAGGCCAAGATCGACTGGGTGGCCGATGCGTCGTGTGCCGATATTCCGCGCTGGGCCGTGGGCGTGGATCGCGTGATCGCGCCGCCGCTGCGCGGCTTCAAGAAATCCCGCAGTTGGGCCGACCTGCGTGCCATCATCGGCGCGCTGTGGTCCCTGCGCCGCGAGAAGTACGATGTGGTGGTGGATGTGCACGGCGTATACAAGAGCGCCATCGTGGCCTGGCTGGCGCGCTCCAGCCGGCGCCTGGGCTACGCCGCCGAGTACCTTGGCGAGGCGCGCGCCGTGTTTGCCTACACGCAGATCTTCGGGCCGCATGGCGACGCCACCGCGCGCCACAAGATGCGCATGGTGGTGGCCAATGCGCTTGGCTATCCGCTGGATCCCGTTGAGCATAACGCGCTGCGCGTGCCCGCGCCCGCGGCACCGCTCAATGCCGATGGCGTGCCGCGCGCGATGCTGTTCCACGCGACCTCCGTCGAGGCCAAGAAATGGCCTGCGCAGCGCTGGATCTCGGTCGGCCGGACGCTCACCGAGCGCGGCTACCGGATCCAGCTGCCCTGGGGTTCGCCCGCGGAGCGCGAGCAATCCGAAGCGCTGGCAGCGGAGATCCCCGGTGCCGAGGTCCTGCCGCGCATGACCATTACCGAATGCGCGCAACGGGTGGATGCCGCCGCGCTCGTGGTTGGCACCGATACCGGCTTCGTGCATCTGGCGGATGCGCTGGGCAAGCCGTCGGTGATGCTGTTCACGGTCACCGACAGCCAGCACTTCGGCATTAACACGCCCGGACAGTCCGTCTCCGTTGGCGCGCGTGGCGTGGTCCCGGAGATCGCGGACGTGCTCGCCGCGATCGGCCAGGTCACGGGCGGCCAGTCCAGGCCGCAGCTGGTGGCCGCCAGCCAGGGCTGATCGTCGCCCGCCCCGCTGCAACGGCGGGGCGTCCTGTCCACTTGCCCACTTGCGCGGCACCGGCGCTTCCCGGTGCCCGCGCCGCTCCCCCTTGTTCATCACGGCATGCAGGCCGTCCAGCTGGGCGGCCATCTGCGTTGCCCACGCTTGCCCGCATTCTTGCCTTGTGTTCTATATCGACCGATATATAATACGTTCTATATCGTGTGATACAGAATGTGTCCACCCCAACTAACCCGAGTCAGGCAAGCCGGAGCCACCATGGCGCGACCACGCGAATTCGATGAGCAGCAGGTGCTGGAGGCAGCCGGAGACGCATTCTGGGCGAATGGCTTCGAGGCCACCTCCACGCGTGATCTCGTGAAGTGCACGGGCTTGACGCAGCCCAGCCTGTACAACGCCTTCGGCGACAAGCGCGGGTTGTTCCTGCGGGCGCTGGAGCACTACCTCGACCGTACCCTGCGCGAGCGCATCGGCCGGCTGGAATCTTCGCGATCGCCCGCGCATGCCATTGCGGCGTTCTTTGGCGAGATCGTCGAGCGCTCGGTAGCGGACGTGCGGCACCGCGGCTGCATGCTGGTCAATGCCGCGGTGGAGTCCACGCCCGGCGACGAAGCCTGCCGGAAAGGCATCGCCGACGAGCTCGCCCAGATCCAGGATTTTTTCCAGCGCTGCATGGCAGCAGGGCAGGCGAGCGGCGAGATTCCCGCGGCCATGCCGGCGGCAGATGCGGCTGCGCATCTGCTGGCGGTGCTGCTCGGCGTGCGCGTGCTGGCCCGGGTCAGGCCGGAACGGGCGTTGCTGACGGGGGCCGTTGCCCCGGCGCTCAGCCTGCTGGGCCTGCCGCCGCTGCCCGCCGGAGCGCGCACGGCATGAGCCCGCATGAGCGCAACAAACACACGCCGTATCCGCAGGAATCCATCATGTCCGAGCACACAGCCACCGTCCCCGGTCCCGCGGCATCGACACTCGATGCCCGCGCGTTGTTCGCCACACTGGCCGGGTTGTGCGCCAGCCTGGTGGCCATCGGCCTGGCGCGCTTCGCCTATACGCCGCTGATTCCACCGCTGATCCAGGCGCACTGGTTCACCTCGCCGCAGGCGGTGACGCTGGGCGCGGCAAACTTTGCAGGCTACCTGGCCGGCGCGCTGCTGGGCCGTCCGATTGCCACGGCGCTGTCGAACCGCAATGCGCTGCGTGTGCTGATGGTGATCGCCACCGCCGCGTTCTTTGCCTGCGCGTATCCGTTGTCGGTGAGCTGGTTCTTTGTCTGGCGCTTTGCTTCCGGCGTGTCCGGCGGCGCCATCATGGTGCTGGTCGCCACCACGATCCTGCCGCATATTCCGGCCGCCCGGCGCGGCTTTGCCAGCGGCATGATCTTCCTGGGACTCGGGCTGGGCATCGCCGCCTCGGGCACCATCATTCCGGAGTTGCTGCGCCTGGGTTTGAAGGACACATGGATCGGCCTGGGCGTGTTCGCGGCCATCCTCACCGCCGTGAGCTGGTTCGGTTGGCCGGGCGCCGCACCGGCGGCACCGGCGGCCAGCGTGAGCGCAAGGCCGGCTCGGCGCGAGGGCGCAGCCATGCGCGTGTTGTACGGGCAGTACGCCGCGAACGCGCTGGGCCTTGTGCCGGCCATGGTGCTGCTGGTCGACTACGTGGCGCGCGGGCTCGGCCAAGGCGCGGAGGTCGGCGCCGGCTACTGGGTCTTGTATGGTGTCGCTGCCATCGCCGGTCCTCTGGTGTGCGGCAACGTGGCCGACCGCATCGGCTTTGGCCCGGCCTATCGCCTTGCGTTGCTGTCGCAGGCGATTGCCGTGGGCACGCTCGCATTGTCGGGCAGCCCGGTGCTGGTCGGCGTTGCCACCGTGGTCCTGGGCCTGTTCACGCCCGGCATCGTGCCGCTCGTGCTTGGGCGCATCCACGAGATGGTGCCGCACGACCATGCCGAGCAGCGCGCCGCGTGGAGCCGCGCCACCACCGCCTTCGCGCTGTTCCAGGCGCTTGGYGGCTACGGCTACTCGTACCTGTTCACGCTGTCCCACAACAATTACGCGCTGATCTTCCTGTGCGGCGCCACGGCGCTGGGCCTGGCGCTGGTCGCCGATCTCGTCACGCGGCGCGCGCCGCTCGCGGTGGCTGCGCACTGAAACGGCGCGGCAACGCAATCAAACCAGGCGTTCTAGAATGAAACGCCATGCATGCCGCAAGCCGGCGCCACAGACAGCAAGGAGTCTCCCCCATGAGTGAAAGTCAGTTGTTCCAACCCTTTTCGATTGGCAATCTACGGCTGGAAAACCGCATCGTGATCGCGCCCATGTGCCAGTACTCGGCCGAGGAGGGCTCGGCCGCCGACTGGCACATGATCCACCTCGGCCAGCTCGCGCTGTCGGGCGCCGCGATGCTGATCATCGAGGCCTCGGCTGTGTCGCCGGAGGGGCGCATCACGCCGGGGGACCTCGGCCTGTACTCGGATGCGAACGAGGCGGCGCTCGGCAAGGTCATCAAGGCTGCCAGGGCCCATTCGCCGATCGCGCTGGCGATACAGCTGGCGCATGCCGGGCGCAAGGCATCGAGCCATGCGCCCTGGGAAGGCGGCAGCCAGATCCGGCCGGACCAGCCGCTGGGCTGGAAGACACTGGCGCCATCCGCCGTGCCGCACGCCGAGGGCGAGGATGCGCCGTTGGCGCTCGACCGCGCGGGCATGGACAAGGTGCGGGATGATTTCGTTGCCGCGGCCAAGCGCGCGGCCCGCCTCGGGCTCGACGGCATCGAGCTCCACATGGCGCATGGCTACCTGCTGCATCAGTTCCTGTCGCCGCTGGCGAACAAGCGCGATGACGAATACGGCGGCAGCCTGGAGAACCGCATGCGGTTCCCGATCGAGGTGTTCGACGCAGTGCGCGCGGCATTTCCCGCGGACAAGCCGGTCTGGGCTCGCATCTCGGCCACCGACTGGGTGCCAGGCGGGTGGGATATCGACGGCACGATCGCGCTGTCGAACGCGCTCAAGGCACGCGGCTGCGCGGCCATCCATGTGACCACCGGCGGCGTTTCGCCCGCGCAGGCGATCAAGCTGGGGCCGGGCTATCAGGTGCCCTACGCGCAGCGGGTCAAGGCGGAGGTGGGCTTGCCGACCATCGCGGTGGGGCTCATCACCGAGCCCGAGCAGGCGGAAGCCATCATTGCCAACGGCGAAGCCGATGCGGTGTCGCTGGCGCGCGCCATGCTTTACGATCCGCGCTGGGCGTGGCATGCGGCGGCCAAGCTTGGCGCGCAGGTGCATGCGCCGAAGCAATACTGGCGCTCGCAGCCGCGCGAGTACAAGGACCTGTTCATCGATGCGAGTTTCGGGCAGCGCTAGGCTGCGCCGGAAAGCAAACGGCGTCCGGTTTCCGCGGGGGAAACCGGACGCCGCCGCCTTGCACGGGCTCAGCGTCGATCCATCAATCGGCCTGGATGCCGAACTCCTTGACGATCCTGGCGTAGCGTGTCGAGTCCGACGCGATCAGCTTGCTTAGCGTCGCAGGCTCGCCGCCCACCGGCGTGATGGCGATGGTTGCCATGCGTGCCACCACGTCAGGCATCTTCAGGATGTCGTTGACGTGCGTATTCAGCGTTTTCACCAGCTCCGGCGGCAGTCCCTTCGGTGCCAGCAGCGCTTGCCACGCGCCCACCTCCACATCCTTGTAGCCCAGCTCCGCGAGCGTCGGCACATTCGGCGCGAACGGCGAGCGCTTCATGTCCGCGACGGCCAGCGGCACGATGGCGCCCGTGCCGATGTACTGCGCCACCGCGCCCAGCGTGGAGTACGTCATGGGCACTTGCCCGCCGAGCACGTCGACCACCGCCGGCGCGGTGCCGCGATACGGCACCTGCGAGATGTTCACGCCCGCGGCCTTGTTGAACAGCTCGCCAAGGATGTGCATGGGCGATCCGTTGCCGGGCGTGGCGTAGGTCTGCACCGTGCCCGCCTTGGCGCGCGCGACCAGTTCGGGCAGCTTGGTAATGCCGGTGCCTTTGTTGACCACCACGAACAGCGACTGCACGCCAAGCTGGGCCACCGGCGTGAAATCGCCGCGCACGTCGTAGCTGGCACCCGTGCCGTTCTTGAGCACCAGCGGCGCGATCGCAACGGTGTTGGGCGCGACCAGCAAGGTGTAGCCATCGGCGGCGGATTTGGCGACGTACGAACTGCCGATGGTGCCGGCCGCGCCAGTGCGGTTCTCGACCACCACGGACTGGCGCAGGCGCGCCGAGAGCTTTTCGGCGAGCAGGCGGGCCAGCACGTCGGTGTCGCCGCCGGCCGGGTAGGCAACGACCAGCGTGATCGGTTTGGTGGGGTAGGTCTGCGCCCTGGCGCCGCCTGCCATCATGGCAGTCGTGGCCGCGACGGCAGCAAACAGAATGCGAGTTGCGAGCTTCATGGGGAAACGCCTCTAGATTGACTTCGTGCTGGCATGCGGCGCGTTGCGCGCCGCATGCCAGCCAGTGCCGCGCAGCGACGTGCCGGCGCTTAGAACGTGTGCTTGATGCCGATCATCGTGCCCATCTGGTTGCCGCCGGGCCTCGGGTTGGAGCCCGTCTGGGCGCCACTGACCGACAGGGCGAGCTGGCCGCCGTTGTCGATGAAGCCAGCCGTGGCGTACACGGAGGTGCGCTTGGAGAAGGCGTAGGTACCACGCAGCGCGTACAGCATCGCCTTGTTGTCGCTGTTGTGGTACTTGAGGTAGTAGACCTGGCCGGCCAGCGTGAACGCCGGCGTGATGTCATAGGCCAGGCCCGCATACCAGAGGTCGCTGCGCGGCGTGGGGCTGCCGTCATTGTCGCGGCGGATCACGCCCAGGCCCATCTTGGTCTTGGACAGCAGCACGTAGCCATTGAGCGAGAGCCGGTTGTCCGTCAGGCTGCTCTTGGTCAGGCCGCCAAACGCGCCAGGCCCGCCACGCAGCGAGTCATAGGCCGCAGCCACGCCCCACCACTTGTTGTCGTACTGGAGCAGGGCCGACCATTCGCGGCATTGCTTGCTGTCAGCCGCATTCTCGCCCGCGCAGTTGGTGCCGGCCGGGCTAGGGCCGGCGTTCACCGTGTCGCGGCCAAAGCTATAGGTGGCACCCACCGTGAAGCCGCCAAACGTGCCCTTGTAGGAAACGGCGTTGTCGGCGCGCGCGTTCGGCAGATAGCTGTCGAGCGAGCCCGAGCCGTACACGTTGGGGCCGAGGATGTCCGGGTCCAGCGTGGCCCAGAACAGCATGGTGTACTGGCGGCCCAGGGCGACCTGGCCCCAGGGGCCGGAGAGTCCCACCAAGGCCTGCCGGCCGAACAGGCGCGCGCCCTGGTTGGAGGTGCCGGAATCGGGGGCGAATCCGGATTCGAGCACAAACAGGCTCTTGAGCCCGCCGCCGAGATCCTCCGTGCCGCGGATGCCCCAGCGCGAAGGCACCGTGCCCGTCAGGGTGTTCACGCGGGCCACATTGTCCTTCGCCGCGCCAACATTGTTCACATACTCGATGCCGGTATCGACAACGCCATACAGCGTCACCGTCGATTGGGCCGAGGCCAGCATGGGTACTGCGGCTGCAAGGGCAGCCAGTGCAATCCGTCCAGGTTTCATTGTTCGTTTCCTCTTCCTTTTCCTTTTGCTTTTCCGCCGTGTCGGTTGGTTGGCGTTGCAGCGCTTCGTCAGGCCATCGTCGAGCTGGGTCTATGCCTGCTGCCAGGAGCACTTTCCCGCTTCTTTTGTTTTAWAGGTAAAACATCAGATTACATAAGAAACAACGAGCAAAATATAGCTGGTCATTTCGGGAAACACATGGGTGGGTAATCCCTAGTGATGCACAGACGCGACGAGCGGCCTGCACCAGAACGGCGCTGTTGCGCACCATGCTGCGCAACAGCGAGCAGGGCGGGGGCGCAGCCGCCAAGCCGGGGAGCCGCTCCCGTATTGGTATGCAAGGCTGTGCAAGGCCGTCGCGCCAAAAAGGGGATTTGCGGGCGCTTCAACGTCGGCGGAGAGCCGCGCCTGATGAATTATTTTTTGGAGGGGGTTAACCCGGATCAATTTCCGGATTCAGGCGGTCTATATTTCTTAAGTTTTATTTGCAAACTATGGTTTCATATATGGAACAAAATAATCCGGTGCAGCCACCCCAGCCGGCTGAAGCGTTGCTCCGCGCACTCGATAGCGGCTTCAGCGAGCGGCGCATAGCCGCTGGCCGCGACGGCGCGCCGCTCGCTTACCGGTGCGGCGGCAGCCACGGGCCGGTGGTGCTGCTGCTGCATGGCATCAGTTCCGGCGCGGCCTCCTGGCTCTCGTGCGCAAGCTTGCTGGCGGCGCACGCGCGCGTGATTGCGTGGGACGCGCCCGGCTATGGCAATTCGCAGGCCCTGCCCATCGCAGCGCCCAAGGCTGCCGACTACGCGCTGCGCTTGCAGGACCTGATGCGCGCCCTGGACGTACGGCCCGATGTGATCGTGGGGCACTCGCTCGGCGCGCTGATGGCGGCCGCCTATGTGGCCGAGGCTAGCCCGGCGCTGCTGCCCGCGCAGTTGCTGCTGCTTAGCCCGGCGCAGGGATACGGCGGCCCCGGCAAGGAGGACAAGGCAAGGGACGTGGCGCGCCAGCGGCTCGAAGCGCTGGCGGCCGTAGGCGTGGAAGGCCTGGCCGAGCGGGGCCCTGGCCGCTTGCTGAGCGCCGCGGCCAGCGCCGATATGCAAGCCTGGGTGCGCTGGAATATGCGCCGGCTGGATCCGGACGGTTACCGGCAGGCGGTGGCGATGCTGTGCGGCGATGTCATTGACGACTACCTTGGCCGCCGGGGGCAGGGCGTCAATGTGCGGGTCGGCTGCGGCGCGCTGGACGTCGTGACGCCGCCGCCCGGGTGCGCGGCGCTGGCGGAGCGCTTTGCCTTGCCGTTCGAGCTGATCCCGGATGCCGGGCATGCCTGCTATGTGGAGCAGGCCAGCCGGGTCGCGCGCTGGATTCGCCATGGGCTTGCCACGGCTTAGCCTTCCCCTTCCTCATCCTCTTCCTTCGTATCCCCTCGCCTCAGGCTGCCGCGCCGATGCCGTGCCACGTTCTCGTGGCATTGGTAACTCAAAAGGGTAAACCCCAGTCAATTTTTGAAGTTTCGTTGTCTATAGTGGTGTCTGTGTTCAATATTTAAATCAGCGTTTTATATGTGAAACAAAACGCTCGGTTAGCCGGTTGGCAATAAGGGAAAGGAGTAGCGCAATGGAAAACCTCGCATACAACCCGAATCTGGCGCCCTGGGAGCGTCCGGCTCCGAACAACGTCGCCGGCAAGGGCTACATCGAGCAGCCCGGCAAGGTGGCCAACATCGTATGGCAGACCCGCGCCGCCATGCCCACCGGCTACGAAGACGCGCTGGGCGACGCGCTGGAGGCCGCCTTCGAAGCCGGTGCGAAAAGCCCGGAAGACATCGTGCGCTCGTTTAACCAGGCGGGATTGCTGGGCGCGGATGGCCAGGCCTGGACCGAAGCGCGTTTCCTCGCCGAAATGCGTCGCCTGGGCGCCTGAACGAGGCACCACGCAGTTAAAGAACATCAAAGCGATTGYGTCACGAAGGGCAGTGCAATCAGGCGCCCCTCGAACGAGCGATCCGATCCGGTACCCGCAAGAGAGCAAACAATGGAATCGAACAAGCAAGCGCGTGCTGAGGCGCGCCTGAACACCGGCCTGCACAACTATTGGTATCCGGTATCGGCCGCGTGGGCGGTCACGCATGCACCGGTCGGCATTACGCGCCTGGGCCAGAACATCGTGCTGTGGCGCGATGGCGAAGGCCAGGTGCACGCGCTGGAAGATCGCTGCCCGCACCGCGGCGCGCGCCTGTCGATGGGCTGGAACCTTGGCGACCGCGTGGCCTGCTGGTACCACGGTGTGGAAGTGGGTGGCGATGGCCAGGTCAAGAGCGTGCCGGCGGTGGACAGCTGCCCGCTCGAGGGCAAGACCTGCGTGCGCAGCTACCCCGTGCAGGAAAAGGCCGGCGCCATCTTCCTGTGGTTCGGTGAGCGCGCTCCCGGGCAAGCCGATGCGCTGCGCCTGCCGGAAGAACTGGAAAGCGACGAGCACACCAATTTCCTGTGCGTGGCGCACTGGGACTGCAACTACCGCTACGCCATCGACAACGTCATGGACCCGATGCACGGCGCCTACCTGCACGCGGTGTCGCACTCGATGGCCAGCGGCGAAAAGCAGGCTGTGATGGCCGTGCGCGAGACCGACACCGGCCTGGTGTTCGAGAAGACCGGCCAGCGCGGCGTGAACTTCGACTGGGTGGAATTCGGCGAAACCGGCACGATGCGGCTGCGCCTGGCCATTCCGTATCGCGCCAAGGTGGGCCCCGGCGGTCCCTTCGGCATCGTCGGCATCGCTACGCCGGTGGATGAGGAGCACTGCATGGTGTTCTTCTGGCGCACCCGTCACGTGCAGGGCTGGGAGCGCGATGTCTGGCGCTTCCTGTACCGCAACCGCCTGGAGGGCCTGCACTGGGACGTGCTGGAGCAAGACCGCGTGGTGCTGGAAATGATGGCGCCGAACGCGCGCGAGCATGAAACGCTGTACCAGCACGATGTCGGCATCACCCGCGTGCGCCGCCTGCTGCGCCGCCGCGCCGACCAGGAAGTCGCGGACGAGCCCGTTGCCATGTTGAAGCCGGTTGGCGGGGTGGCGAGCCATGCCTGAGATCGATCGCCATAACCTGCTGGCTGGCCGGCGCGTGCTGGTGACCGGCGCGGCGCGCGGGCTTGGCCTGGCCTTTGCCACCGCGATTGCCGAAGCCGGCGGCGCAGTCGCCATGGCCGACATCCTCGCGGACCGTTTGGTCGAGCAAGCCGCTGCGCTGCAGGCCCGCGGACTGAAGGTGCTGCCGTTCGTGCTCGACCTGGGCAACCCCGAATCGGTGAGCGCCTGCGCCACCGCCGCTGCAGCCGGGCTCGGCGGCCTGGACGGGCTGGTCAACAACGCCGCGGTGACCGACTCCGGCGGCCGCGACGCCAGCGCCATCGACATCGCCACCTGGGACCGCGTGATGAACATCAACGTGCGCGGCACCTGGCTGATGACCACCGCCTGCCTGCCGGCGCTGCGCGCCTCGGGGCGCGGCGCCATCGTCAACCTGGCGTCCGACACGCCGCTGTGGGGCGCGCCCAACCTGCTGGCATACGTGGCCAGCAAAAGCGCCATCATCGGCATGACCCGTTCGCTGGCGCGCGAGCTGGGCGACGACCAGATCACCGTCAATGCCATCGCACCGGGGCTGACCCTGGTGGAGGCAACCGAATACGTGCCCCAGAAGCGGCGCGACCTCTATCGCGAGCAACGCGCGATTTCCCGCGAGCAGCTACCCGAGGATGTCTCCGGGGCCGTGCTGTTTGCCCTCTCCGACCTGTCCCGCTTCGTGACGGGCCAGACGCTGGCCGTCAACGGCGGCTTCGTCATGCACTGAGCTAGAAGGAATCCAAATGAGCGATCTTTCCCAACAAGACAACATCAAGCGTTCCTGGGAGCAGCCGTCCGGCGCTTCCTTCGACCAGTGGATGGAGAGCCGCGTCGCGCGCTTCTCCACCCGCCGCTACGACTGGGACGCGCTGAAGTTCCAGGCTGACTACGACCCCAAGTACCGCCGTGCGCAGATGCGCTACCTCGGCACCGGCGGCACCGGCGTGGCCACCGACACCAATACCGTGCCGTCCGAGAATTTCACCTTCTCGACCATGATCATCCCGGCCGGCCACGAAGGCCCGTCGCACCTGCACACGGACGTGGAAGAAGTCTTCTTCGTCATGCGCGGCAAGATCAAGCTGATCCTGGAAAAGGACGGCGAGCGTTTCGAAACCATCCTGACCGACCGCGACCTGGTCTCGGTGCCCCCCGGTGTGTACCGCGAGGAAATCAACATCGGCGAGGAAGACGCGCTGATGTGCGTGATGCTCGGCGCCAAGAAGCCGATCACGCCGACGTACCCGCCCGAGCATCCGCTCACCAAGGTCAAGCGCTGAAAAGCGCGCGGCCGGCGCGCCAATCCGGGTGCCGGCCCAGTTGAAACACAAGCCATCCCATGACTCAAGAACGCCTGTCGGAAGACATCCAGGACAAGTACATCGTGCCCGGGCTGGAACGGGGCCTGCGCCTGCTGGCCGAGTTCAGCCGCCGCGACCGCACCTTGTCGGCGGCCGACCTGGCGCGCCGGCTCAAGGTGCCTCGCTCCACGGTGTTCCGGCTGCTGGCCACGCTGGAGATGATGGGCTTTGTCGAACGCACCGACGGCGGCCGCGATTACCGCCTCGGCATGGCGGTGCTGCGCCTGGGCTTCGAGTACCTGGCTTCGCTGGAACTCACCGAGCTGGGGCGCCCGCTGCTGGATCGCCTGCGCGACGATATCCATTACCCGTGCAACCTGGTGGTGCGCGACGGCCGCTCGATCGTCTATGTGGCCAAGTCGGTGGCGCCCACGCCGTTCAGCAGTTCTGTCACCGTGGGGACCCGCCTGCCGGCGCACGCCACCGTGCTCGGACGCGTGCTGCTCGAAGACCTGACGCTGGCCGAGTTGCGCCAGCTCTATCCGGAGCCGCAGCTGGAAGTGTTCACGCCCAGCACGCCGCGCACTGTCGAAGCCCTGTTCGAGATGGTGCAGCGCGACCGCGAGCGCGGCGTGGTGCTGCAGGAAGCGTTCTTTGAGGCCAGCATCTCGACCATCGCGGCACCGGTGCGGGATCGTACCTGCAAGGTGGTGGCGGCGCTGGGCGTGACCATCCCGGCCTCGCGCATCGATCCGGAGCAACTGGACATGATGGAAGAGAAAGTCAGAGACACCGCGGGCGAGCTGTCTCGCCTGCTGGACTACCGCCCGCGTGAGCACGGCAAGGTGGTCAACCTGTATCGGGAGTGAGGACGATGTCCATGATTGAACTCGACGGCAAGGTTGCCGTCGTCACGGGTGGATCCTCGGGCATCGGCCTGGCCACCGTCGAACAACTGCTGGAATCACGCGCCGCCGTGGCGCTGTGCGGCCGCAACGAAGCGCGGCTGCGCGAGGCGGAAAGCCATCTGCGCGCACGCTTCCCCGATGCCCGCCTGTACGCCGCTGCCTGCAACGTGCTGGATCCCGCGCAGGTGGCCGCTTTTGCCGCCGCCAGCGAGGCCGCGCTCGGTCCGGCCGACATGCTGGTCAATAACGCAGGGCAGGGCCGCGTCTCCACGTTCGCGAACACCGAGGACGCGGCTTGGCTCGAAGAGCTGCAGCTCAAGTTCTTCTCGGTGATCCATGCCACGCGTGCATTCCTCGCGCAGCTGGAGCGCTCGGACAGCGGTGCCATCGTCTGCGTGAACTCGCTGCTGGCCGTGCAACCCGAGCCGCATATGGTGGCAACGTCGGCGGCGCGTGCCGGCGTGCATAACCTGGTGCGCTCGCTGGCAACCGAGTTCGCCCCCAAGGGCATCCGCGTCAACGGCATCCTGCTCGGCCTGGTCGAGTCGGGGCAGTGGCGCCGCCGCTTCGAAGCGCGCCCGCAAGCCGAGCGCGACCTCGACTGGGCCACGTGGACCGCGCGCCTGGCGCAGCAAAAACATATTCAACTAGGCCGTCTTGGCCTGCCGCAGGAAGCCGCCCGCGCGATCCTGTTCCTTGCCTCGCCGTTGTCTTCGTACACCACGGGCAGCCATATCGATATTTCCGGAGGACTTTCCCGTCATGCGTAACGAACAGCAACAAGTCACGGTGGGCTACGCCATCGCCGCCTTCCTCGAACAATGCGGCGTCAAGGCAGCGTTCGGCGTCATCTCGATCCACAACATGCCCATCCTCGACGCGATGGGCGAGCGCGGCAAGATCCGCTTCGTGCCCGCGCGCGGCGAAGCCGGCGGCACCAATATGGCCGACGCCTGCGCCCGCACCACGGGTGGCCTGGGCGTGTGCCTGACCAGCACCGGCACTGCCGCGGGCAACGCCGCCGGCGCCATGGTCGAAGCACTGACCGCCGGCACGCCGCTGCTGCACCTGACCGGCCAGATCGAAACGCCGTACCTGGACCAGAGCCTGGCCTACATCCATGAGGCGCCGGACCAGCTGACCATGCTGAAGGCCATCTCCAAGGCCGCGTTCCGCATCCGCAGCGCCGATACCGCGCTGAGCACCATCAAGCTCGCCGTGCAAACCGCGCTGACCGCGCCGAGCGGCCCCGTCAGCGTGGAAATCCCCATCGACATCCAGGCCGCGCTGATCCCGATGCCGACCGACCTGCGCCCGCTGGCGGTTCCCACCCACGTGCCTTCGGCCCATGCGCTGGACGAACTCGCCGAGCGCCTGTCCAAGGCAAAGCGCCCGCTGCTGTGGCTGGGTGGCGGCGCACGCCACGCTGGCGCGCAGGTCAAGCGTCTGCTGGCGCTGGGCTTTGGTGTTGTCACCAGCACGCAAGGCCGCGGCATCGTGGCCGAAGACGATCCGCGTTCGCTGGGTGCCTTCAACCTGCACAAGCCGGTCGAGCAGTTCTATCAAACCTGCGACGCCATGCTGGTGGTGGGTTCGCGCCTGCGCGGCAATGAAACGCTGAAGTACGAACTGAAGCTGCCGCGCCCGCTGTTCCGCGTGGACGCCGATGCATCCGCCGAAGGCCGCTGCTACCAGAGCGACTACTTCGCCAGCGGCGATGCGGCCCTCGCACTCGACGGCCTGGCCGACCGCCTGGAAGGCAAGCTGAAGGTCGATCCGAATTTCGCCGCCGACCTGCGCGCCGCGCATGAGACCGCCACAAACGGCCTGATCGACGGCCTGGGCCCGTACTCGGCACTGGTGGAAGCGCTGCAGGGCGCGGTAGGCCGCAACTTCAACTGGGTGCGCGACGTGACCGTCTCCAACAGCACCTGGGGCAATCGCCAGCTGCACATTTTTGACTCCCGTGCCGGCGTGCATGCGCTGGGCGGCGGCATCGGCCAGGGCCTGGCGATGGGCATCGGCGCCGCCGTGGGCGCGGCGGTGACGGCTTCCGGCAAGAAGACGTTCTGCCTGGCCGGCGACGGCGGCTTCATCCTGAACCTGGGTGAACTGGCTACCGCCGTGCAGGAACGCGCCGACGTGGTCTTCGTGCTGATGAACGACAAGGGCTACGGCGTGATCAAGAACATCCAGGACGCGCAGTACGGCGGACGGCGCCACTACGTGGATCTGCATACGCCGGACTACGCGCAACTGTCGCAATCGCTGGCCTTGCGCCATCGCCGCGTCAGCAACCTGGCCGACGTGGGCGTGGCACTGGAAGAAGCCACCATCGAACCCGGCCCGTTCCTGCTCGAGATCGACATGCTGTCCATCGGCACCTTCAAGACCGCGTTCGCAGGCCCGCCGGTCAACAAGGAAGCCGACGCGGAGGCTGAGAAGACCGCACGCGCGGCCGAACGCAGCACTGTGACCGCCTGAGGGAGACGCAACATGCTGCACGTGTCGATGGTGGGATGCGGAGCGATCGGGCGCGGTGTGCTCGAGCTGCTCAAGAGCGATCCGGACGTGGTCTTCGACGTGGTGGTGGTGCCCGAGGCCCAGATGGACCAGGCGCGCCACGATGTCTCGGCGCTGGCGCCGCACGCACGGGTTGCCACCTGCCTGAGCCAGGCGGACGGACGGCCTGACCTGCTGGTGGAGTGCGCTGGCCACCATGCGCTGGAAGAGCACATCGTGCCGGCGCTGGAGCGCGGCATCGCCTGCATGGTGGTGTCGGTGGGCGCGCTCTCCGAACCGGGCCTGGCCGAGCGGCTGGAAGCCGCGGCACGGCGCGGCGGCACGCAGGTGCAGCTGCTCTCCGGCGCAATCGGTGCCATCGACGCATTGGCGGCAGCGCGCGTGGGCGGGCTGGACTCGGTGGTCTACACCGGGCGCAAGCCGCCCGGCGCATGGAAGGACACGCCGGCCGAGGCGCTGTTCGACCTCGACGCGCTGACCGAATCCACGGTGATCTTCGAAGGCACCGCCCGCGAAGCGGCGCGGCTCTACCCGAAGAACGCCAACGTGGCGGCCACGCTGTCGATGGCCGGCCTCGGGCTGGACCACACGCAGGTCAAGCTGCTGGCGGATCCGGGCGTGGATGAAAACGTGCACCACGTGGAAGCGCGCGGCGCCTTCGGCGGTTTCGAGCTGACCATGCGCGGCAAGCCGCTGGCAGCGAACCCCAAGACTTCGGCGCTGACGGTGTTCAGCGTGGTGCGTGCGCTGGGCAACCGTGCCCACGCCATGTCGATTTAAGCAGGCAGCAAGGCAATCATCATGAAGCAAGAGATTCTCCCCATCTGTATCGCAGGCCAGTGGCGCCTGGGCGGCGGCGAGCGCTACGCAACACGCTACCCGGCCACCGGCGAGGTCGTCGCGGAGCTGAACGCGGCTAGCCTGGACGACGTGGAAGAGGCCGTGCAGGGCGCGCATCGCGCGTTCCTCACCAGCGGCTGGGCGCAACGCAAGCCGCACGAGCGTGCAGCCGTGCTGCATCGCGTGGCCGACCTGATCCGCGCGCGCGCCGAGCCGCTGGCCCAGCGCCAGCGCCTGGACAACGGCAAGCCCATCAGCGAGACGCGCGCGCTGGTGGCCAGCGCTGCCGGCACGTTCCAGTTCTTCGCGGCGGCCTGCGAAACCCTGGAGGAGACGCTCACGCCCGCGCGTGGTGATTTCCTTACCATGAGCGTGCACGAAGCCATGGGCGTGGTGGCGGCGATCACGCCGTGGAATTCGCCCATCGCCAGCGAGGCACAGAAGCTGGCGCCCGCGCTGGCCGCCGGCAACGCGGTGGTGATCAAGCCCGCCGAGATCACGCCGCTGATGGCGCTGGAACTCGCCGCCATCTGCGAGGAAGCCGGCGTGCCCAAGGGCCTCGTCAGCGTGCTGCCGGGCAAGGGCTCGGTGATCGGTGACGCCATTACCAAGCACCCGCTGGTGCGCCGCGTGTCCTTCACCGGTGGCACCACCACGGGACGCCATATCGCCCACATCGCCGCCGACAAGATGATGCCGGTGTCGCTGGAGCTGGGCGGAAAGTCGCCCACCATGGTGTTCGAGGATGCGGATCTGGACCACGCCGTCAACGGCGTGCTGTACGGCATCTTCAGTTCCTCGGGCGAATCGTGCATCGCGGGCTCGCGCCTGTTCGTGGCACGTTCCTTGTATGAGCCTTTCATGGACCGCTTGGCCGAGGGCGCGGCGCGCCTGCGCGTAGGCGATCCGGCCGACGAGGGCACCCAGATGGGGCCGCTGATCAGCGATCGCCACCGCGACTCGATCGAATCGTACGTGGCGCTTGGCGTATCCGAAGGCGGCCAACTGCGCACGGGTGGCATCCGCCCCACGGTGGCGGGCTGCGAGAACGGCTACTTCTACACGCCGACCATCATCGAGGGGCTGGATAACAGCGCCCGCGTATGCCAGGAGGAAATCTTCGGGCCGGTGCTGGTGGCGATGGCCTTCGACGACGAGGACGATCTGATCGCACAAGCCAACGACAGCGTGTACGCGCTGGCGGCCGGCGTGTGGACGCGCGACTACAAGCGTGCATGGCGCTTTGCGCGCGCGGTCCAGGCGGGCAACGTGTGGATCAATACGTACAAGCAGTTCTCGATCTCGACGCCGTTCGGCGGCTGGCGCGACAGCGGGCTGGGGCGCGAGAAGGGACGACTGGGGATCCTGCAGTACATGGAACAAAAGAGCGTGTATTGGGGCATGCATGAACAACCGCTGCCGTGGGCTAACTAAGTGAGCGCGACGACTTTGGACGCTGCAAAAGCGACACAGCAGGAGAGGGTAATGAACACGATTCTGGGCATCGACGAAATCGTCTACGGTGCCGACGACCTGGACGCCTGCCGGCGCTTCTTCGCCGACTGGGGCCTCACGCTGGTGCGCGAGGACGCGGCCGGGCTGGATTTCGAGACGCTGAACGGCTGCCGCGTGCTGGTGCGCCGCATCGGCGACCCGGCACTGCCGGCGGCAATGGAAGACGGCCCGACATTGCGCGAGGTGGTATGGGGCGTGGACACGCAAGCGGCGCTGGACCGGATTGCGGATGCCATCCGCGCCGAGCCGGGCTTCGTCAGCACGGGCGAGCACGGCGTGCGGGGCGAGCAAGGCGAACGCGTAGGCTGCACGGATCCGAACGGCCTGGCCGTGCGCTTCCAGCTGACCCGCAAGCGCGAGGTCGAGGTGGAATGCGCCGCGATGAACACGTGGAACGACAAGCCGCGCCTGAACCAGCGCAGCCCGATCTACGAACGCGCCACGCCGATCGAGGTGGGGCACGTGGTGTTCTTCGTCAAGGACGTGGCGGCGACCGAGCGCTTCTACACCGAGAAGCTGGGCTTCGTGCCGTCTGACCATTATCCGGGCCGTGGCGCTTTCCTGCGCTGCGCGCCGGACGGCGGCCACCACGATCTGTTTCTGCTGCAGCTGCCGCAGGCCAAGAGCGGGCTGAACCATGTCGCCTTTACCGTGCGCGATATCCATGAGGTGTTCGGCGGCGGCCTGCATGTGTCGCGCGGTGGCTGGGATACGCAGCTTGGCCCGGGCCGGCATCCGATTTCGTCGGCGTATTTCTGGTACTTCAAGAATCCGGCCGGCGGCCTGATCGAGTACTACGCCGATGAAGACCAGCTGGATGCCGAATGGGAGCCGCGCGATTTCGAGCCGGGCCCGACCATGTTCGCCGAATGGGCGGTGGAAGGCGGGCTGGATGGCAATACGCGCCGGCAGAAGAACGCGGGCGGCCCGCAGGGCAAGTTCCTGACGGAGAAGCGCTGAGCACGGCGCGGCCACACCGGCAACGCAGGCAAATAAAGCAAGACCAGCAAGACAAGCAACTCGAAGCAACCGAAGGAAGTGCCATGAGTACCAGCCAATCCCTGAGCCTGCGCGTGCAGGCCATGCGTTTCGAAGCGCGCGGCATCGTCAGCGTGGAACTGCGCGATCCGCACGGGCATGCGTTGCCCGAGTACGCGCCGGGCGCGCATATCGACCTGCATCTGGGCAATGGCCTGGTGCGCAGCTACTCGCTGTGCGGTGCRCCGGAAGTGCGCGACCGCTACGTGGTGGGCGTGCTGCTCGACCGCGCAAGCCGTGGCGGCTCGCGCTATGTGCATGAGCAACTGCGGGTGGGCAGCACGCTCACCGTGGCGGCGCCGCGCAACCACTTCGTGCTGGATGAGGGTGCGGCACACACGGTGCTGGTGGCCGGCGGCATCGGCGTGACGCCGATCGTGTGCATGGCGCGCCGGCTGCATCAGCTTGGGCGTTCCTTCACGTTGCTTTACTGCGCACGCTCGCGTGAGGAAGCTGCCTTCGCGGGCGAGCTGGCCGCCTACGGCGACGCGGTGCGCATGCACTTCGACGACGAGGCGGGCAGCCCGCCGGACCTGTCAGCGCTGCTGGCGGGGCAAGCCGCCAGCACGCACTTCTATTGCTGCGGCCCGGGCCCGATGCTGAATGCCTTCGAAGCCGCCTGCGCTGGCCATGGCTATCCCGAAGTCCATATCGAACGCTTCGCCGCCGACCCGTCGGTGGCGGCGGTGCAGGACGGCGAGTACACCGTGGCGCTGGCAAGCACGGGTAGCGAGCTGAAAGTGCCCGCAGGCAAGTCCCTGCTGGATGCCTTGCTCGAAGCGGGCATCGCGGTGGAGCACAGCTGCAAGGAAGGCGTATGCGGCTCGTGCGAAACGCGCGTGCTCGAAGGCATTCCCGAACACCGTGACGGCGTGCTCAGCAAGAGCGAGCGCGAGTCGAACCAGACCATGATGGTTTGCGTGTCAGGCTGCAAAGGCAAGCGCCTGGTCCTGGACCTCTAAGCGCGCCACCGCGCGCCGCATCCATCGCGGCGCCAACGGTGGTGGCCATTGCCGGGCAAGTCCGGCAATGCGCCAGCGCGGGGCGGCTGCCTGCCTCGGATACTTTAGAAGAGAAACACCGTGTTGATCCAGAGACAAGAGGCCCCGTTCGCCAACGCGAACGCCGAGGGTGTGGCGACCCCATCCAGCAGCATCACGGCAGGCGGTGGCGAGCGCGCCAGTGACGCCCGCGTGGCAGCCACCCGGGGCGAGATCATCGCCCGCATCGAGCGCCTGCCCAGCAATGGCATGCATGTCAGGGCGCGGCTGCTGATTGGCCTGGCCACGTTCTTCGATGGCTTCGACGTCATCGCCATCGCCGCCACGCTGCCGCTGCTGATTTCCATGTGGTCGCTCACGCCGGGCCAGATCGGCTTCCTGATCGCGGCGCCGTCGGTCGGGCAACTGATCGGCGCGCTGCTGTTTCCCGCCCTGGCCGAGCGCTTTGGCCGCCTTAACTCGATTGGCTGGAGCGCGGGCATCATCGGGCTGATGAGCATCGCCTGCGGCTTCGCGCCCTCGTTCGAGATCTTTGCCTTGCTGCGCATCGTGCAGGGCCTTGGCCTGGGCGGCGAATTGCCGGTGGCAGCCACCTATATCAACGAAGTGACGCGTGCCCACGGGCGCGGGCGCTTCGTGCTGCTGTACGAGGTGGTGTTCCCGATCGGCCTGCTGATCTCCAATGCCGTCGGCGCGTGGCTGGTGCCGCGGTTCGGCTGGACAGTGATGTACTTCATCGGCGGCGCCCCGGTGATCCTGTTCTTCATCCTGCGCCGGGCCATTCCCGAGTCGCCGCGCTGGCTGGCGGAGAAGGGCCGCCTGGCCGAAGCCGACCGCGCGCTCGTGGTGTTCGAGTCGCGGGCCAAGGGGCCGCTGGCGCCGCTGGGCGATGTGTCCGCGTACGACGCGATGACCGGCAAGCACCCGCGCCGGCGTGTCCGGGATCTGCTGAGCAAGGCCTATATTGGCCGCACACTGGCGGTGTGGATGCTGTGGGCGACCTGCGGCTTCATCCAGTACGGGCTGTCGACCTGGTTGCCGACGATCTACAAGACGGTGTATCACGCACCGCTGCAACTGGCGCTGAACCTGGCCGCGGGCGCATCGGTGCTCGGGGTGATCGGCTCGCTGGTGTGCGCGATGATCGTCGACAAGGTGGGCCGCAAGCCGGTGATCAACGTCTCGTTCATCCTGTGCGCGATATCGCTGGCGCTGGCTGGCGTGTTCCACGCGGAGTCGGTGTACGTCGTGGCCGGGCTCTGCGCACTCTCGCTCGGTTTCCTGGCGAGTGGCTTTATCACGGCCTACGTGTACACGCCGGAGCTGTATCCCACCAGCATCCGCGCCATGGGCTGCGGCTTTGGGGGGGCGTGGCTGAAGCTGGCGGCGATCTTCGCGCCGACGCTGGTGGCCAGCACGATCGGCTCTGGCAATCTCAGCACCGCGTTCTATGCACTGGCCACGGTGCCGTTCGTGGCGGCGCTGACCATCCATTTCCTTGGCATCGAGACCAAGGGCAAGGTGCTCGAGCAACTCGAGGCCTGATCCGCGGCGCACGACATGAAGCCCGTGGCAGCGCCAGCTGCCACGGGCTTTGTTCGTTCTCGTGCGTGCTTATTTGCCCTCGCCCTCGCCCCCGCCCGCGTCGCCGCGCCCGGGCGTCACGCACAGGCCGTGCAGCTTCCTCAGCGCCTGGTACATCGCGCGGCGCTCCTCTGGCTCCAACAGCCGGATCACCTCCGCCTGGCCCTTCCTGGCCAGCGGCATCACTTGCTCATGCAGCGCCAGGCCTTCCGGCGTGATGCTGCAGATCAGCTTCTTGCGCGGCGTGTTGCCCTCGGCATCCAGTTTCACCAGCCCGCGGCCCTCGAGCAGCCGCAGCGTTCGGCTCACCAGCGCCTTGTCCGATGTGGATTGCAGCACCAGTTCGGCAAAAGGCAGCTGCCGCGCGTGCGCCAGCAGCGCCAGCAGTCGCCACTCGGGCACCGTGAGCGCGAACTGCTCGGCGTAGGGCAGCGTCACGGTGCGCCGCAGGGCGTTGACCAACTGGCTGAGCATCGTCGTCAGGAAGTCGTCGACATCGAGCCCGTTGCCTTGCTCGTCCAGTTGCGCCCAGGGGCAGTCGGTTGTCGGGGGCACTGCTGTGTCGCCGGTGTCGCTTGTCGTTCCGGCTGCGCGCTTCATCAGATCCATGTCGCTCAAGAGATGCCGCCGGACGGCGGCTGATCAGGGAGGGGCGGAGCCGATTGTCTCATAGGGACTCCGGTGTGCTGCCCCGTTCTCGTCGTGATTTCCCTCTTTTTTAATTTTATAAAAAATACATATGTCAATTGGTGGTTAACGTAAGTTGAGTAGTCAACAAACGAGATCTAGTATGAATGAAGTGTTCCTCTCCTGAACTAGTGTTTCGCTAATAAAACGCACATCGAATGCGTTCCCGTCCCTTAGCCGTGCCTAACCCTGCACCCACCATGCCATTCCCCGCTGAAGTGGAGCGCCCCCACAGGAGCCGTAGATGAACCTTGCCCGCCGACACATCCTTGCCACAGCGCTCGCCGCGATTGCCCTGGGAGGCGGCAGCGCCTTCGCGCTCGGCTATCCCACCAAACCGGTCACGATCGTGGTCGCCTATCCGCCGGGCGGCGACACGGACTCCATGGCGCGCATGTACGCGGAGAAGCTGTCGATGCGCCTCAAGCAGCCGGTGATCGTGGAGAACAAGCCGGGCGCCGGCGGCGTGGTCGGCAACGCCATGGTCGGCCGCGCGCCGGCCGACGGCTACACCCTGCTGTTCACGCCCAACCCGTTTACGACGGCGCCGATGGTGCTCAAGCTCCCCGCCAGCTCCAGCTACGACGCGCTGCATGGCTTCACCCCGGTCATCCAGACCGGCACGCAGACCGTGCTGCTGGTGGCGTATCCGGGCGCCGGCATCAAGACCGTGCAGGACATGGTGGCCGCGGCGAAGGCCGGCAAGCCGCTGACGTATGCCACCCCCGGCGCGGGTTCGCCCATGCATATCGCCGGCGAGTGGCTGAACCGCGCTGCTGGCGTGAAGATCCAGCATGTGCCGTACCGGGGCGTTGCGCCCGCCGTCAATGATGTCGTGGCAGGCCACGTCAACTTTGCCTACGTGACGCTGGGGCCGGTGGCCCAGTACATCAACACGGGCAAGCTGCTCGCGCTGGCAGTGACCGATCCGAAGCGCTCTGCGCTGCTGCCCAATGTGCCGACGCTGGCCGAGCTTGGCTACAAGGACGTCATCGTGGGCGCATGGCACGGCGTCATGGCGCCCAAGGGCACGCCGGCCGAGGTGGTGAAGCTGCTCAACGAACAGCTCAATGAGATCGTCAAGATGCCTGACATCGCCGAGAAAATGGCCACTTTCGGCGCGGTGCCGGTGGGCGGCGCGCCCGCCGTGCTGGAAAAGATCAATGCTTCCGACTACGAGCGGCTGGGCAAGGTCATCAAGGATTTCGGCATTAGCGCCGAGTGACGCGATGCCGGCGGCAACGCTCGCCGGCGTCTTCATGGTTTCAGTGGTTTTCTGACTAGCAGGAGGTCGGCTTGAGCACGTCGACAGTGGGAAGCTCCACGCCGCAAGTGACGGCGCGGGAGAAGGTGATGGGCAGGGCTGTGTATGCCGGCGACATCAAGCAGGCCGGCATGCTGCACGCCAAGGTGCTGCGCAGCCCGTATCCGCATGCCCGCATCGTTCGCATCGACACCGCGGCGGCGCGCGCGCTGCCGGGCGTCAAGCTGGTGCTGACCGGCGAGGACACGCCGTCGCGGCTGTGGGGCACGCATCGCAAGGAGCAGCGTATTCTTGCCGCTGGCGTGGTCCGCCACGTGGGCGAGGAGGTCGCCGCGGTGGTTGCGGTGGATGAGGAAACCGCGCGTGATRCACTGGACCTGATCCGCGTGGAGTACGATGAACTGCCCGCCATCTTCAGCCCCGATGCAGCGCTTGCCGATGGCGCGGCGCAGCTGCACCCGGGCACGCGCAATATCGCCCACGAGATGCATATCGAGCGCGGCGACGTCGAAGCCGGCTTCGCGCGCGCCGCGGTGGTCTACGAGGCCACGTACGACATGCATTCGCAGTATCCCGGCTACCTGGAGCCGATGGCTACCGTGGCCGCCCAGGATGGCAATGGCCGGCTGACGGTCTGGGCCTCGACGCAGTCCGTGTTCCTGGCGCGCGCGCGGCTGGCCGAAGCGCTGGACCGGCCGGTGTCCACCATCCGCGTGATCCAGGCGGTCACCGGTGGCGGCTTCGGCGCCAAGATCGTGGAGGAGAGCAACAGCCTGATCGCGGCCTTGCTGGCAACGCGGCTCGACCGCCCGGTGCGCTTCGTCAACAATCGGCTCGAGGATTTTCTCGGCGCGCGCTCCAGCGTGCCGGCGCGGGTCTGGCTGAAGATGGGCCTGGATGCGCAAGGGATGATCGTCGCCAAGGACGTCAATATCGTGGCCGAATGCGGCGCCTATGCGGGCTTGGCTGGCGACGTGATGCACGTGACCGCCATGCGCAGCGACAACATGCATCGCGTGGAGAACGTGCGCTCCAGCGCCGTGCTCGCCTATACCAACAATCCGCCGCGCGGCGCGTTCCGCGGTTTCGGCGGCCAGCAGATGCAGTTTCCGCTGAACAGCCACCTCACCATGCTGGCCGAAATGCTTGGCATGGATCCCATTGAAGTCCACAAGCGCAATGCCATCCGCTCCGGGGACACCAGCGTGCATGGCTGGAAGATCGGCAGCAGCGGCCTGGTGGAATGCCTCGAGCAAACGCGCGAAGCGATCCAGTGGGATGCGCGCCGCGCCGATGCCTCGCGGCGAACCGGCACGCGCCGGCGCGGGCTCGGCATCGCGGCCGCCATGCACGTCAGCGGCAACCGCACGCTGGGCAACTGGGACGGCTCCACCATCGTGCTCAAGGTCAACGAGGACGGGCGCGTCATGGTGCTCACCAGCGAGTGCGACATGGGGCAGGGCGCCAACACCATGCTCAGCCAGATCTGTGCCCAGGAGCTGGGCATTGCGCTGTCGCATGTCACCGTGAGCGCGCCGGATACCGATGTGGCGCCGTTCTGCCTCGGCTCGCTGGCATCGCGCGTCACGATCATTGCCGGCAACGCAGTGATGCGGGCCGCGCGCGAGGCGAAGCAGAAGCTGCTGAGCGTTGCCGCCGACAAGCTCGGCGTGCCGCAGGACGAACTGGACCTGCTCGACGGCGTGATCCGCGCCCGCAATGACGACACCAAGCGCGCCACGCTCGCCGAGATCGCGCGCTTGCATATCTTCCGCCATGGCGGCGAAGGCCTGATGGTGCGCGCCACCTACGATGCGCCCACCGTGATGCACGACGCCAACTACTACGGCAACATCGCGCCTGCCTATTCGTTCGCGGCGCAGGCCGTCGAAGTGGAAGTGGACATGGCCACCGGGCAGGTCACGCTGATCGACAGCTTCGTGTCGGACGACTGCGGCAAGGCCATCAACCCGCTGGCCGTGCACGGCCAGACGCACGGCGCCACCGTGCAGGCGATCGGCTGGACACTGTATGAGCACGTGCAGGTCGAGGATGGCCGCATCCTGAACGGCAACTTCTCCGACTACACCATGCCGACCGCCGACGCCGTGCCCGCGCTGCGCACGGATGTGGTCGAGTCCATTGAGCCCAACGGGCCCTACGGCGCCAAGGGCGCCAGCGAAACCGCGATCCTGCCGGGCGCGGCGGCCATTGCCAATGCGGTCTATGACGCCATCGGCGTGCGCATTGCTTCGCTGCCCATCACACCGGAGAAGGTGCTGGCCGCGCTGCGCGAGCGCAAGGAAAAGGAGGCGCGCCATGCGTAATTTCGAATTTCTGGAGCCGGGCTCGGTACAGGAAGCCAGCCACATGCTGGCCGACCTGGGCGACGCGTGCCGGGTCATCGCGGGCGGCACCGCGCTGATGCTCGGCATGCGCCAGCGCATGCTCACGCCCACCCACCTGGTATCGCTTGGCCGGCTCGATGCGTTGCGCAAGATCGAGTTCGATCCGCGCGCCGGCTTGCGCATCGGTGCGCTGGCCTTGCATGCGCAGGTGGCGCGCTCGCCGCTGGTGCAGGCGCATTACCCCATGCTGGCCAGCATGGCAGGGCGCGTGGCCAATCCGCAGGTGCGCAACCAGGGCACGATCGGCGGTAACCTTTGCTATGCCGATCCCGCCACCGATCCGCCGGGTTGCCTGATGGCGCTGGGAGCGCAGGTGGTGCTCGCCGGCAGGAGCGGCGAGCGCGTGCTGGAGATGGAGGCGTTCCTGGTCGACTACTACACCACCGCGCTCGAGCCCGATGAGATCGTGACCGAGATCCGCGTTCCCGCGCCGGCGCCGGATGCGCTTGGCCACTACGCGCGCTTCCTGCGCACGGCCGCCGAGCACCGGCCGCTGGCCAGCGTCGCGCTGCTGGCGCGCCGGACTGGCGCCACGTGTATCGAGGCGCGCCTTGCGGTCGGCGCGTCCACGCCGATTCCGGCGCGGCTGCGGCGTGCCGAGGCGTTCCTGGCCGGCAAGGCCGTCACGCCGGAAGTGGCCGCCGAGGCGGCGGACATCGTCGCCGCGGACATCGACCCCGTCTCCGACATGCGCGGCAACGCGGACTATCGCCGCGAGATGGTACGGACCGTGGCGCGGCGAAGCATCGCCACGCTGTTCGGGCTGGCGGCGGACTAAGGATTTCCCATGCAAAAGATCTATATCGAACTCACCGTCAACGGCGAGGCACACAGCGTGGAAGTGCCCGCGCGGCGCCTGCTGTCGGACCTGCTGCGCGACGACCTCAACCTGACCGGCACCAAGCGCGGCTGCGAGACCGGCATCTGCGGCGCCTGCTCCGTGCTGGTGGACGGCGAAGTCATGAAGTCCTGCCTGGTGCTTGCCGTGCAGGCACGCGGGCGCGACGTGACCACCGTCGAAGGCCTTGGCGCCGGCGGCGAACTGCACCCGCTGCAGCAAAGCTTCATGGAGTGCGGCGGCCTGCAGTGCGGCTACTGCACCCCTGGCTTCCTGATGACCTCCTGCGCCATGCTGGCGCATAACCCCAACCCGACAGAAGAAGAAGTCCGCGCCGGCCTGAACGGCAACCTGTGCCGCTGCACCGGTTACGTCGGCATCGTCGAATCCATTCTGTCCGCCGCGGAGAAAATGCGTGGAAATTGAAAAAACCCTGATCGTCGGCGCAGCGCCGGCGCAAGTTTGGGCACTGCTGCTCGATCCCAATGTGATGGGCGGCTGCGTGCCGGGCATGCAGTCGATCGAGGTGGTCAGCGATGTGGAGTACATCTCGCACATCCAGGTCAAGATCGCCTTTGTCAGCGCGCGCTTCAAGATCAAGACCACCATCGTGGAGATGCGCGCGCCCAACTACCTGCGTAGCGAAGGCACGGGCGAGGACGCCTCCGTGGCCAGCTCGCTCAAGCAATCCAGCGAGATCTTCCTGACCGGGCAGCCCGACGGCAAGACCGAACTGCGCATGAAGATCAACGTGGACGTGCTGGGCCGCCTTGGCACGTTCGGCCTGAGCGTGATGAAGACGAAGGCGGACCGGATGTGGGAGGAATTCGGCACGAATTTGTCGGCGCGTTTGGTGGCGCCTGGCGAGGCGGTGCCGGCTATGGCGCCCGCAGCGGCGCCGACGGTGGCGCAAACGGCGGCGAAGGCGCAGGCCGCTTCGCCAGCCTCAGTCATCGAGGGGATTCCCGCTCGCCCGGCCGTCATCCCGGCTCACGCAGTGCAAGCCAGCCCCAATCGCAGCGCTGGCTGGTGGTCGCGCTTGTTCTCGCCCGCGCCCGCCGTGGACAGGGGCCCGCTCACGGATATCTGCATCGAAGTGCGCCAGCCCGATGCGACCATTACCGTGCGCTGGCCGGCACAGCACGCGGGCGAGTGCGCCGCCTGGCTGCGGGACTATCTGAAGTGAGCCTGCGCGGCTTTGGTGATGGAAGTGCTGGAGGATAGATGCAGGGCGTGTTATATCGGACAGTCGCAGGCGGCGCGTCGGGATGCAAGGTGCGTCATCCGCACCGGCCGGGCCGCTGGGCAGGGCCGAAGCCAAAGCCGTTACCATATAGCACGCCAAAGTACTCATTCGCAGAGATATCACCATGACAGATGCCCTCGAGCCTACCGATCTCCAGGACAAGTACATCGTGCCGGGGCTGGAACGCGGCCTGCGCCTGCTGGGCGAGTTCAGCCGCAACGAGCGGACCCTGTCTGCCGCCGAGCTGGCGCGCCGGCTGCAGGTCCCGCGTTCCACGGTGTTCCGCCTGCTGACCACGCTGGAGATGATGGGCTTTGTCGAGCGCACCGATGGCGGCCGTGAATTCCGGCTCGGCATGGCGGTACTGCGCCTTGGCTTCGACTACCTCGCTTCGCTGGAGCTGACCGAACTCGGCCGGCCACTGCTGGACCGTCTGCGCGACGAGATCAACTTCCCATGCAACCTGGTGGTGCGTGACGGCCGCTCCATCGTCTACGTGGCCAAGTCCGTGGCGCCTACGCCGTTCGCCAGCTCGGTCAACGTCGGCACCCGCCTGCCGGCGCACGCCACCGTGCTTGGCCGCGTGCTGCTTGAAGACCTGTCGCTGGCGGAGCTGCGTGAACTCTATCCCGAGCCGCAGCTGGAAGTTTTTTCGGAGAGCACACCCAAGACCGTCGAAGCACTGTTCGACATGGTCCAGCGCGACCGCCAGCGCGGCTACGTGCTGCAGGAAGGCTTCTTCGAGACCAGCATTTCGACCATCGCCGCGCCTGTGCGGGACCGCAGCGGCAAGGTAGTGGCGGCGCTTGGCGCCACCATCCCGGCTTCGCGGATCGATCCGGAGCGGCTCGATGGCATGGTGGAGCAGGTGAGGAGTGCTGCGGGGGAGCTATCCCGGTTGCTGGACTATCGTCCGTCGGAAGGTGGGGCGGTAGTTAATTTGTAGGGCGCCGGCCAGGCCGGCACCAGGCTTGTCGCCTGGTAGTGACGGGCAAGCACCGCGCTTGCCCTTGCCGCGCAAATCCGGCATTGGGCCTGGCAGGGGCCTGGAATGTGCACCGGAAATTCGTGTCTAACTACACGAACGCGTCAGGAATTGGCGATGGGCACATGTATCAAAATCCTCACAATCGGTGCGGCCATGGCGCTGGCCGGCTGCGCGGCAGTGCCTGCATATGACGGCTATGGCTACGGCTATCCGGCCGAAGACACTTATCCTTACGGCGCTTACTATCCCGCTTACCCCTATGGCCCCTACTATGACTATGGCTGGTGGCCCAGGTTTTATGGGGGTGGTGCCGTGTTCTTCCATGGCGGTGGCCACGGCGGTGATGGCCGCCATGGTCACGGCGGCCACGGCGGCCACGGCGAAGGGCATGGGGAGGGCCATGGCGGTGGTCACGAAGGCGGTGGTCACAACGGTGGTGGCCATGGTGGCGGCCATGGTCGGTGAGCGTTGGAGCAGGCCCAATCGGAGCCCGTCATGCCGGTTCTCCCCTTCCTTGTCGCCGCCCTGCTGATCGTCGGGGTGTACGCGTTCGCAATCCGGGCCATCTTTCATCGCGACCCCAAGGCGCGCGGAAGACCCATCCAGCATTGCCGACGGCACTACCGGCGCACCTGACGGCGAGCRAAACCCGCCTCCGGCTTGACTGCATCACCGGCACCCACCCCTTATTCGTTCCGATTGTTGGCGCTATGCCTGCTAATCTTGCCTTGTGCAGAACTCGTGCAGAACTGGTGCAGAAATATGGAGAGGAGGGCAACATGTCGGCGGTCCGCGAATCCTTGATTCATGAGCTTCACCCGACGCAGCTGACGGTGGGCATGATCGAAGTGCAGGATAAAAAGAAGCACCTGGCCTCGCTAAAGCCTGCCGAGCAGCGCGAGTTCCTGCAGGCCCATCCGATCCCGGCGGTCAACGGGCCGGGCGGCAAGCTTTACATTACCGATCACCATCATCTCGGGCGGGCGGCCTTGGAGGCCGGCGTCACCAATGGCTTTTTCACCGTGGAGGCCGATCTGTCGGCTTGCGCGCAGATTGATTTCTGGGTGGAGATGGACAAGAGCCTATGGGTTCATCCCCTGGACGAACACGGCGTACGGCACAGCTACGCTGCGGTTCCCCACCACCTGGAGAAACTGGTCGACGATCCATATCGGTCGCTGGCCGGGTATGTGCGAGACGCTGGTGGCTACACCAAGACGCCTACCGCCTTTGCGGAGTTCGTGTGGGCGGACTTCTTTCGCCGCTCCATCGCCGTCGAGGGCCTTAGCGCTGACTTCCACGCGGCAGTCCAGCGAGGCATCGCGCTGGCAAAAGGCAAGCTCGCTGTCGGCCTGCCGGGATACGCCGCGTAGTCGGCACCAAAGGAAGCCGCAGGGGCCGAAGCCCATGTTGCCTCTGGCAGCAAGGCACCGGCTAATGACTGGCTGAGCTGGCGCTCTCGGCCTGGGCAACCCGGCCTCGCTCCGTGCCAAGGCAGGGATGCTGAGTCTCGATTGCGCGCGTTGCGCTGATGCCGGGCAACAAGGGCAACAAAAAACCCAGAGAGCTTTCGCTGTCTGGGTTTCTCGGCAACGTAGGCAGTTGCTAGCCACTAATTTGGTGGGTGGTACAGGGATTGAACCTGTGACCCCTGCCGTGTGAAGGCAGTGCTCTACCGCTGAGCTAACCACCCCTGCTGCTGCGCTGTTGCTGCTGTGCTGCAGAGAAACAAGATTATGTCAGCGCCGTTGTATCTTGTAAAGCCCTTCCTGGAAATTTCTGCAAAAAATCCGTTGGCTGCTTGCGGGCGGCAATCCTGTCCCGTCTATGCCGCTTCCGTCGCCGGCGGTGCTTCCTTCCATACGACCCTGCCGCCGCTCGCCTTTTCCAGCTGCTTGAGCACCGCGAGGTGGGCGGTGGCTTCCTCTTCGCTGGCCATCAGCACGGGCAGATCGAGGCGGGAGAGGTCGGTGGCGGCCACCGCGTCGCTCTCGGCGCCGCCGCCATCGAGCATGTCGATCACCAGCGAGTTCTGGCCGCGTGTCATGGCGAGGTAGACCTCCGCCAGCAGTTCGGCATCGAGCAATGCGCCGTGCAGGGTGCGGTGGGCGTTGCTGACGCCGAGGCGGTCGCACAGGGCGTCCAGCGAGTTGCGCTTGCCGGGGAACATCTGGCGGGCTTCGCGCAGGGTGTCGATCACATTGCCAGCGTGCTCGCGAAACGGCGGCAGCCCGACAAGCTTGAACTCCATGTCGAGGAAGCCAAGGTCGAAGGGTGCGTTGTGGATGATCAGCTCGGCGTCCTGGACGAAGTCCCGGATCTCGTTGACCACTTCCGCAAACTTGGGCTTGTCGGCCAGGAAGTCCACGGTGATGCCGTGCACCGCGATCGCGCCTTCGTCAATATCGCGTTCCGGGTTGACGTAGAAGTGCAGATGCCTGCCCGTGAGGCGGCGGTTGAGCAGCTCCACGCAGCCGATTTCAATCAGGCGGTCGCCGGTGGCGGCGCTCAGGCCGGTGGTTTCTGTGTCGAGAACGATCTGTCGCATGGCGGGCATTCTAACCGGTGGGGCGGGGGAGTCGGGCCGGTGTGGGGCGCTATGAGGCGTACGGGGCCGGCTCTATCCCTTGAGCGAGTCGACGCCACGGTTGGCGAGGGCGTCGGCGCGTTCGTTGCCGGGGTGGCCGTTGTGGCCGCGTACCCAGTGCCAGGTAATGTCATGCTGTTGCGCGAGCTTGTCCATTTCCTGCCAGAGGTCGGCATTCTTTACCGGCTTCTTGTCGGCGGTCTTCCAGCCGCGGGCCTTCCAGCCCGGCAGCCATTCGCCGATGCCCTTCTGCACGTATTGGGAGTCGGTGTAGACCTTGATCCGGCAGCGGCGCTTGAGCGCGCGCAGGGCCTCGATCACGGCCGTCATTTCCATGCGGTTGTTGGTGGTGAGGGCTTCGCCGCCGAACAGCTCTTTCTCGTTGGTGCCGGACACCAGCACGGCGCCCCAGCCTCCGCGCCCGGGGTTGCCTTTGCAGGCGCCGTCCGAATAGATAATGACGTCTTCGATTTCGCTGGGTTCCATTAGGTATTGGCTAAGCTAAGGGTGGCACCGCGATGAGGCGGGGCCAACCGGGGTGATTGGGGCGCGGCAGCGCTTGATGGCGCTCAATGGCGCTTAATGCTCGTCGCCAGGGGACTTGCCGTGGGTGCCCGTGGGCGTCGCCACTGGCGCTGCGACTGGCGACAGCGCAGCCTTGGGGCTCTTCCAGGCGGGGCCGACCAGGCGGATATTGCGCACACGCTTGACCGCCGAGATCATATAGACTGAACCGAAGATCGGCCACCAGCGGTCGCCGGCCTTCTCCATGAAGGCGGCGCGCTGCAGCCAGCGCTCCGTGCGGTACGGCGGGCAATAGCAGCCGAACCGGCCGCGGATAATATCGAAACCCAGGAGTTTGAGCCAGTCCTTGATGCGCACGAAGCCGATGGACTGGCTGTCGTTGGGCAGGAAGGGGTCGGCGCCGAGCCGCTTGAGTCCTTGGCGGGCGCCCCACAGGCTCATGGGGTTGAAGCAGGTCACCACCACCCGGCCTTCCGGCATCAGCACGCGGGACACCTCGCGCAGCACCTCGTGCGGGTCTTCCGAAAACTCCAGGATGTGGGGCAGGGTGATCAGATCGATACTTTGCGTCTCGAACGGCAGTTCGTCGAAGCGGCACAGCAACTGGCGCGAATCGGCCTGGGCCCGTGGGCCGTGGGGTCCGTTGCCGGGGGCGAGGGCCAGGGCGGAGAACGGCATGCGGTTCTCGCGCAGGGTGTCGATGTGCGGCAGGCCGAGCTGCACCGCGTGGTAGCCGAAGATATCCACCACGATCCGGTCGTACTGCGCCTGCTCCCACTGGAGCATGTATTGCCCGGGAGGCGAGGCAAGCCAGTCTTCCCAATTTATAATCGGACGCTTGGACATAGGAGCACGCATGTTGAAGGTGGAGCCGATTCCCGCATTCCAGGATAACTATATCTGGGCAATCCACGACGGTCACTGCGCCGCCGTGGTCGACCCGGGCGAAGCCGCGCCGGTCGAAGCCTTCCTGGCACGCGAGGGGCTGACGCTGGGCGCTATTGTAATCACCCACCACCATGGCGATCACCAGGGCGGGGCGGCCGCGTTGCTGGCGGCGCATCCCACCGCGCCGGATGGCGCCCCGTTGCCGGTCATTGGCCCGGCCGGCGAGCGCATCGGCGCTCGTACCGTGGCGGTGCGCGAGGGCGACACCGTGAACGTGGCGCACCCGTCGCTGCAACTCAAGGTGCTCGACGTGCCGGGCCATACCGCCGGCCATGTCGCGTACGTGGCGGACCTGCCGGGCGCAGGGCCTTCGGTCTTCTGCGGCGATACGCTGTTTGCCAGCGGCTGCGGCCGCCTGTTCGAGGGCTCGCCGGCGCAGATGTTGTCGTCGCTGGACAAGCTGGCGGCGCTGCCCGGCGCCACCCGGGTGTACTGCGCCCACGAGTACACCCGCAGCAATGTGCGGTTCGCCCGCGCGGTGGAGCCGCATAATGCCGAGCTGGCAGCCTGGGAGGCACGGGTGGAAGCGTTGCGCGCGGCCGGCACACCGACCGTGCCGACCACCATCGGGCAGGAGCGCGAGGTCAATCCCTTCCTGCGCTCGCGCGTGCCCGCGGTGCGCGAGGCGGTGGCGGCCCACGCCGGCGGGGTGGCCGGCAATGACGCGGCGGCCTTTGGCGCGCTGCGCGGCTGGAAAGATAATTTCCGCTGATTCCCGCTTGCCGTTACGTCCTTGCGCGCGCCCGCAAGCCTTGGGCGCGCTTGGCCGGGACGGCGTTTTTCACGTACCCGATACGTCCCTGCCGGCCTCGGCCCAGTGCCGCGGCAGGGAGAATTTCATTGACGCGAAAGCCGCTTTTTCTTAGCATCAGGCAAATTTTTAGCGTCACGATTTGAGAACTTAATGAAAATTGGTCGATTACTGGCGGTAGTTGCGTGTGCCGCGCTGCTAGCAGCGTGTGCCAGCACGCCCACTCCGCCCGATGGCGCCGATGGCGCCACAGCGACCGCCTCCGCTTCCAGGCCTGCGATTTCCAAGCCCGATCCGCTCAATTCGATCAACAGCGCAGGTGTCATCAACGTGGACCGCGACAGCCTGGACTGGCTGCGCGGGCCGTCGAGCGACATCTGGGACCGCATCCGCCGCGGCTTCGGCATGCCGGACCTGGAAGGCACGCTGGTTGACGATCGCACGCAGTGGTACGCGCAGCGCCCGGAATACATGGAACGGATGGTGGGGCGCTCGAGCCGCTACCTGTACCACATTGTCGAGGAGCTGGAGCGCCGCAAAATGCCCACGGAGCTGGCGCTGCTGCCGTTCGTGGAGAGCGCGTTCAACCCGCAGGCCGAGTCCACCGCCAAGGCCGCCGGCATGTGGCAGTTCATTCCCAGCACCGGCAAGAGCTACAACCTGAAGCAGAACATGTTCCGCGACGAGCGGCGTGATGTGCTGGCCTCGACCGATGCTGCGCTGGACTACCTGCAGCGGCTGTACGACATGTTCGGCGACTGGCAACTGGCGCTGGCGGCGTACAACTGGGGCGAGGGCGCGGTGTCGCGCGCCATCGCGCGCAACCAGGCGCGCGGGCTGCCGACCGACTACGCCAGCCTGAACATGCCCAACGAGACGCGCTATTACGTGCCGAAGCTGCAGGCGGTCAAGAACATCATTGCCAATCCCCAGTTGTATGGGGTGAAGTTGCCGGATATTCCGGATCACCCGTACTTTGTCACGGTGACCACCTCGCGCGACATCGACGTCAAGCTGGCGGCCAAGCTCGCCAACCTGCCGCTCGACGAGTTCAAGGCGCTCAATCCGTCCTTCAACCGGCCGGTGATCCTGGGCGCGGCAAATCCGCAGATCCTGCTGCCCTTCGATAACGCCGAGCGCTTCCAGTACAACCTGAACACCTATCGTGGCGGCCTGTCGAGCTGGACGGCCGTGACGGTAGATAACCGCGAGCGCATCGAGGCGCTGGCGGCACGGCTGAATATCGACGCGGACACGATTCGCGAGATCAACCGCATTCCCAAAGGCATGCGGCTGAAGGCCGGCTCCACGGTGGTAGTGCCGCGCTCCGAGGATCACAACCAGGACATCAGCGCCACGCTGGCAGAAAGCGCCACGATGGCCATGGAGCCAGACGTGCCCGACGCACGCCGCGTGGTGGTGCGGGCCGGGCGGCGCGATACGGTGGCAACGCTCGCGCATCGCTATGGTGTGTCGGCTGGCCAGGTGCAGGCCTGGAACAAGCTCTCCGGCACCAAGCTGGTGGCGGGGCAGAGCCTGGTGCTGATGGTGCCGGCGCGCTCGGCGGCTCGCTTGGCCAGCGCGCCCGACCCGGCACCCACCGCTTCCGCGCTGGTCCCCGTGCGGGCCGAGCCGGTGCGGGGATCGGCCAAGGGACGCGCCGCGCCGCGCCAGCGCGTGACGGTCGAGGCTGCGCCACGCAAGGGCGCCGCGGCCACGGCAAGGTCATCGGCCAAGCCCGTGCCCACCGTTTCGGCAGCCAAGGCCAGCGCCAAGCCGGCCTCTGCGAAGCCGGCCACCAAATCAGCGGCGGGGCCGGCAAGGACCAAGGTGCACGCGCGCTGAAGCGGTAGCGGGTTTGAGCCAGATCAAGGGCGTGCCAATGGCACGCCCTTTTGCTTGGTGCGGCGTATCGTGGGTAAGACTTGCGTAAGGCGGCATGCCCAGACTGCGGGAACCTGTGGCCCGGATCGGCCACGGCATGCCAGGCGCCATGCCGCCCCAGTGGTGGCAAACTAGCGGCAGCAAATCAACAAACTAGCAAACCAACAAATCTACAGCCCGCATCCAAGCGGAGGAGACAAGCCATGACGGCCACCCGTGCCCTGCACGCCCGTTCGCTGAGCGACCCTGAAGGCTTCTGGGCCGAACAGGCTCGCCGCATCGACTGGGAAACCCCGTTCGACACCGTGCTGGACGACAGCCGCCCGCCATTCACCCGGTGGTTCGTCGGTGGCCGCACCAATCTTTGCCATAACGCCGTCGATCGCCACCTGGCCGAGCGCGCGGACCAGGCCGCGCTGATCTACGTATCGACTGAAACCGGCCAGCACCGCACCTACAGCTACGCCGAATTGCACGGCGAGGTCAACCGCATGGCCGCGATCCTGCAGCGGTTGGGCGTGGTAAAGGGCGACCGCGTGCTGATCTACATGCCGATGATTCCAGAGGCCGCGTTCGCCATGCTGGCCTGCGCGCGCATTGGCGCCATTCATTCCGTCGTGTTCGGCGGCTTTGCCTCGGTGAGCCTGGCCGCGCGCATCGACGATGCGCAGCCGCGCGTGATCGTTAGTGCGGATGCCGGCTCGCGCGCCGGCAAGGTGGTGCCCTACAAGCCGTTGCTGGACGAGGCGGTGAAACTGGCCACGCACAAGCCGAAGCGCGTGCTGCTGGTGGATCGCCAGCTTTCCCCGATGACGCGCACGCCTGGCCGCGATGAAGACTATGGCGCCTGGCGCGAACGCGTTGGCGCGGCGCGCGTGCCGTGCGTGTGGCTCGAATCGAGCGAGCCGTCCTACGTGCTTTACACGTCCGGCACCACCGGSAAGCCCAAGGGCGTGCAGCGCGATACCGGCGGCTACGCGGTCGCGCTGGCGGCCTCGATGGAGTACATCTTCTGCGGCAAGGCGGGCGACACCATGTTCTCCAGTTCCGATATCGGCTGGGTGGTGGGGCACAGCTATATCGTCTACGGGCCGCTGCTGGCGGGCATGGCCACGGTCATGTACGAAGGCACGCCGATCCGCCCGGACGGCGGCATCCTGTGGCAGCTGGTGGAGCAGTACCGCGTGAACATCATGTTCAGCGCGCCCACCGCCATTCGCGTGCTGAAGAAGCAGGACCCGGCCTGGCTCACGCGCTACGACCTCTCCAGCCTGCGCCTGCTGTTCCTGGCCGGCGAGCCGTTGGATGAGCCCACCGCGAGCTGGATCCAGCAGGGTATCGGCAAGCCGGTGGTGGACAACTACTGGCAGACCGAGACGGGCTGGCCGATCATCGCCATCCAGCGCGGCCTTGACCCGCTGCCGGCCAAGCTCGGCTCGCCGGGCGTGCCGGTGTATGGCTATGACCTGAAGATCGTCGACGAGGCCACCGGGGCCGAATGCCTGCCGGGGCAGAAAGGCGTGGTCGCCATCGACGGGCCGCTGCCGCCGGGCTGCATGACCACGGTGTGGGGCGACGACGAACGCTTCGTCAAGACGTATTGGTCCGGCGTGCCGGGACGGCGCTGCTATTCCACGTTCGACTGGGGCGTGCAGGACGAGGATGGTTATATCTTTATCCTCGGCCGTACCGACGATGTGATCAATGTGGCGGGCCACCGTCTTGGCACGCGCGAGATCGAGGAGAGCATTTCGTCGCACCCGGCGGTGGCCGAGGTGGCGGTGGTGGGCGTGCACGATGCGCTCAAGGGCCAGGTGGCGATGGCCTTCGTGATCGTGCGCGACGCGGGCCGTACCGCCACCCAGGCAGAGCGGCTGGTGCTGGAGGGCGACGTGATGAAGACGGTGGACCAGCAACTGGGGGCGGTGGCGCGCCCGGCACGCGTGTTCTTTGTCAATGCGCTGCCCAAGACGCGCTCCGGCAAGCTGCTGCGCCGCGCCATGCAGGCGGTGGCGGAAGGGCGCGACCCGGGCGACCTGACCACGATTGAGGATCCGACCGCACTCGCGCAGTTGCAGGCGGCGATGCAAGGCTAAAGGCACGGGCGCCCGCCTTCCGGCGGGCGCTGCACTGCGCAAAAGATTGTCCTTGCCAGGGGCGCGCATGCGGACTAATATTTTAAGCATCAAATATTTAAGCATGATCTAGATGCGCTCCCGCGCATCGTATGTGCCGCACGGCGCTCCTGGAACTCAGAATCCCAGGGCGCAAGCCGGCACGCAGGAGACGAAAAAATGCGAGTGCTCTGTATCGGCGGTGGCCCCTCGGGCCTGTACTTCGGCTTGCTGATGAAGCTGCGGGACCCATCCAACGAGGTCTACGTGGTGGAGCGCAACCGGCCCTATGACACCTTTGGCTGGGGCGTGGTGTTCTCCGATGCCACCATGGACAACCTCAAGCAGGCCGACCCCGTCAGCGCGGAGCAGATCAACGCGGCGTTCAACCACTGGGACGATATCGATATCCATATCGGCGGGCGCACGCTGCGCTCCGGCGGGCATGGCTTTATCGGCATCGGCCGCAAGCGCTTGCTCAACATCCTGCAGGCGCGTTGCGAGGCGCTTGGCGTGCACCTGGTGTTCGAGACCGACGTGGCGGACGACCAGGAACTGGCGCAGCAATACCGGGCCGACCTCGTGATTGCCGCCGACGGCATCAACAGCCGCGTGCGCGGGCGCTATGCCGAGACCTTCCAGCCCGATATCGATACGCGCCTGTGCCGCTTTGTCTGGCTCGGCACGCGCAAGCTGTTTGACGCCTTCACGTTCGCCTTTGAAAAAACCGAGCACGGCTGGTTCCAGGCCCATGCCTACCGCTTCGACGACAACACGTCGACGTTTATTGTCGAGGCACCCGAAGACGTGTGGCGTGCCGCCGGCATCGAGCAGATGAGCCAGGAGGAAGGGGTAGCCTATTGCGAACGGCTGTTCGCCCGCTACCTCGATGGCAATGCGCTGATCAGCAACGCCACGCACCTGCGCGGCTCCGCCAACTGGATTCGATTCCCCCGCGTGATTTGCGGCACCTGGGTGCGCTGGAACACGCTGGCCGATGGCCGCCGCGTGCCGGTGGTGCTGATGGGCGACGCCGCGCATACCGCGCATTTCTCGATCGGCTCCGGCACCAAGCTGGCGCTGGAAGACGCCATCGACCTGGCCAACAATATCCGCGATGCCGGCGCGGGCGGCGCCGACGTGCTGCCGCAGGCGCTGGAGCGCTACCAGGCCACCCGCAGCGTAGAAGTGCTCAAGATCCAGAATGCCGCGCGCAACTCCACCGAGTGGTTCGAAAATGTCGAGCGCTACGCGGGCATGGCACCGGAGCAGTTCGCCTATTCGCTGCTGACGCGCTCGCAGCGCATCTCGCACGAAAACCTGCGCGTGCGGGATCCCGGCTACGTCGAGGGTTTCGAGCGCTGGCTGGCGGGGCAGGCGGCCGTCAACGTCGCCAATGGCGACAGCACCGCACAGGTGGCAGAGGCCCGCGCCGTGCCGCCGATGTTCACGCCGTTCCGCGTGCGCGATGTCACGCTGAAGAACCGCGTGGTGGTGTCGCCAATGGCCATGTACTCCTGCGACGGCGGCGTGCCGGGCGACTTCCACCTGGCGCACCTGGGCGCGCGCGCGCTCGGTGGCGCCGGCATGGTGGTGGCGGAGATGACCTGCACCTCGCCGGATGCGCGCATCACCCCGGGCTGCCCGGGTTTGTGGAACGATGAGCAGCGCGATGCCTGGCGCCGCATTGTCGATTTCGTGCACGCCAACAGCGACGCGCGCATCGCCATGCAGATCGGCCACGCCGGGCGCAAGGGCTCCACGCAACTCGGCTGGGAGCAGATGGACTATCCGCTCGCCGAAGGCAACTGGCCGGTGCTGTCGGCATCGCCGTTGCCGTATATGCCGGGCATCTCGCAAGTGCCGCGCGAGATGAGCCGCGCCGATATGGACGCCGTGCGCGACGATTTCGTGGCCAGCGCGCGGCGCGCTGCCGAAGCCGGGTTCGACTGGCTTGAGCTGCACTGCGCCCACGGCTACCTGCTCTCCAGCTTCATTTCGCCGCTGACCAACCAGCGCAGCGACGAATACGGCGGCTCGCTGCAAGCGCGGCTGCGCTACCCGCTGGAAGTCTTTGCCGCCGTGCGTGCCGTGTGGCCGCAGGAGCGCCCGATGTCCGTGCGGATCTCGGCCCACGACTGGGTCGAAGGCGGGATCACGCCCGATGACGCGATCGAGATTGCGCGCGCCTTCAAGGCTGCGGGCGCCGACATGATCGACTGCTCGTCCGGGCAGGTGAGCCCGGACCAGGCACCGGTGTACGGCCGCATGTACCAGACGCCGTTTGCCGACCGCATCCGCAACGAAGCCGGCATCGCCACCATCGCTGTTGGCGCGATCTTCGAGGCGGATCACGTCGACAGCATCATCGCCGCCGGCCGTGCGGACTTGTGCGCGATTGCGCGGCCGCATCTGGCGGATCCGGCGTGGACCATTCACGAAGCGGCGCGGCTTGGTCATCGCGACCTGGCCTGGCCCAAGCAATACCAGGCAGGCAAGCGCCAGCTCGAGACCAATCTGGAGCGAGCGGCGCAACTAGCCCATCAAGCCCAGCAAGCCCGCCAGCCGGAGGATCACTGAGCATGAATGCGCATCTTTCCCTGCAGGGCCGGCACGCGCTGGTCACGGGCGGCGGGCGCGGCATCGGCGCTGCCATTGCGCGCCGCCTGCTCTCGCACGGCGCTAGCGTAACCCTGCTGGGCCGCGACGCGGCGACACTGGCGGCCACCGCCGATACGCTGGCCGAGGCGGTCGTGTCGCCCGCCATGCTATGCACYGTGGCGGCGGATATCTCGCAGGCCGACAGCGTGGCAGCGGCCTTTGCCGACGCCGCAGCCAAGGCTGGCCCCATCGACCTGCTGATCAACAATGCCGGCCAGGCGCGCAGTGCGCCGTTCGGCAAGACCGATCTTGCGCTATGGCAATCCATGCTCGAGGTCAACCTCACCGGCACCTTTCTCTGCACGCAGGCCGCGCTGCCGCACATGCTGGCCAATGGCTGGGGCCGCATCGTCAACGTGGCCAGCACGGCCGGGCTGGTGGGCTATGGCTATGTGAGCGCCTATTGCGCGGCCAAGCACGGCGTGATTGGCCTGACCCGCGCGCTGGCACTGGAAGCGGCGAGCAGCGGAGTCACCGTCAATGCCGTCTGCCCCGGCTATACGGAAACCGACATCGTGCGCGACGCGGTCGCCAACATCGTGCGCAAGACCGGCCGCACCGAGGCGCAGGCCCGTGCCGAACTGGCCAAAGGCAATCCGCAGGGGCGGCTGGTGCAGCCCGAAGAAGTCGCGGACGCCGTGGCGTGGCTGTGCCAGCCGTCGGCCAGCGCCATCACCGGACAGTCGATCGCCGTGGCCGGCGGCGAGGTCATGGCGGGTTGAACGCCAACGCATGCAAGCCAACCAGAATCAGAATGAACAAGCGAGAAACGAGATGAGCGAAATAGCACTGGACATGCGCCACCACAAGCGCAGCTTCGCTGGCTACCAGCCGCGGCACTTCCTGTGGTCGGTCTCGGCCGACGGCAAGGTCGGCACCGTGACGCTGAACCGCCCCGAGCGCAAGAACCCGCTCACGTTCGATTCCTACGCCGAGCTGCGCGACCTGTTCCGCGGCCTGTGCTACGCCACCGACATCAAGACGGTGGTCATCACCGGCGCCGGCGGCAACTTCTGCTCGGGCGGCGATGTGCACGAAATCATCGGCCCGCTCACGCGCATGACCATGCCGGAGCTGCTGGAATTCACGCGCATGACCGGCGACCTGATCAAGGCCATGCGGGCTTGTCAGCAACCCATCGTCAGCGCCATCGACGGCATCTGCGCCGGCGCCGGCGCGATGATGGCGCTGGCCTCGGACATGCGTCTGGGCACGGCGCAGGCCAAGACCGCTTTCCTGTTCGTGCGGGTCGGGCTGGCCGGTGCCGATATGGGCGCCTGCTCGCTGCTGCCGCGCGTGATCGGGCAGGGCCGTGCGAGCGAGTTGCTTTACACCGGCCGCGCGATGACCGCGGCAGAAGGGCTGCAGTGGGGCTTCTTCAATGCGCTGCATGCGCCGGACGCCGTGCTCGCCGAGGCGCAGGCACTGGCCGCGCAGATCGCGGCGGGCCCGACGTTCGCCCACGGCGTGACCAAGAAGCTGCTGCACCAGGAATGGAATATGGGCCTGGACGAAGCCATCGAGGCCGAGGCCGAGGCGCAGGCCATCTGCATGCAGACCCGGGATTTCCGCCGCGCCTACGACGCGTTCGTGGCCAAGACGCGCCCGGTGTTCGAAGGCGACTGAAAGGAACAGCAAGCCATGTCCGACAAAAGTTATCTCTCCCTGCCGTTCTTCGACGACGCGCACCGCGAACTGGAGCAACGGCTCGATGCGTGGGCCACGGCCTCGCTCAAGGTCGACCACAGCGACACCGATGCCGCCTGCCGCGCGCTGGTGCGCCAGCTCGGCGCGGCCGGCTGGCTGCGCTACTGCGTGCCAGCCGCCTACGGCGGCGCGCTCGATACGCTCGACTCGCGCTCGCTGTGCCTGCTGCGCGAGACGCTGGCCCGCCATGATGGCCTGGCCGACTTCGCCTTCGCCATGCAAGGCCTGGGCAGCGGCGCGATCACGCTGGCCGGCAGCGACGCCATGCGCGAACGCTACCTGCCACGCGTGGCGCGCGGCGAGGCGATTGCCGCGTTCGCGTTGTCCGAACCCGATGCCGGTTCCGATGTCGCCGCGATGCAATGCCGTGCTGTGCTGGATGGCAATCACTACGTGCTCGATGGCGTCAAGACCTGGATCTCCAACGGCGGCATCGCTGACTTCTATTGCGTCTTCGCCCGCACCGGCGAGGCGCCGGGTGCGCGCGGCATCTCCGCGTTTGTCGTGGATGCGGACACCCCGGGCCTGACCATCGCCGAGCGCATCGACGTGATGGCGCCGCACCCGCTTGCCACGCTGCGTTTCGAGAACTGCCGAGTGCCCGTCACCGCAAGGCTTGGCGAGGCAGGGCAGGGCTTCAAGGTGGCCATGATGACGCTGGACATCTTCCGCGCGTCGGTGGCAGCCGCCTCGCTGGGCTTTGGCCGCGCCGCGCTCGACGAAGCGTTGGCCCGTGCCACCGCACGGCCGATGTTCGGCGGCGTGCTGGCGGACCTGCAGCTGACGCAGGCCGCCATCGGCGACATGGCCACTGCCATCGATTCGGCGGCGCTGCTGACCTACCGCGCCGCGTGGCTGCGCGATGTGGCCGGCGTACGCACCACGCGTGAAGCAGCCATGGCCAAGATGGTGGCCACCGAGAACGCGCAGCAGGTGATCGACCGCGCGGTGCAGATGTTCGGCGGCCTCGGCGTCAAGGTTGGCACCCGCGTGGAAAGCCTGTATCGCGAGATCCGTTCCTTGCGGATCTACGAGGGCGCCACCGAAGTGCAGAAGCTGATCATCGCGCGCGAAACGCTGGCGCAGCACCGCGCCTGACGCGGCCGGCGCGAGCGGATAACCCTGACCAGCATCACCAGAATGAAGGAAGCGGAGACAACCATGGCGAGCACAGCCCACCTCGATACCTATGCACTGGACCGCCTGCCGCCCCCGCAGCAGTGGCCGGCGTTCCTGTTCAACGCCGATACCCGGTATCCGGAGCGCATGAACTGCGCGCTCGAACTGGTCGAACGCCACGTGCGCGAGGGGCGCGGCGAGCGCGTGGCAATCCGCTACGAGCAAGACGGCGCGCACCGTACCGTCAGCTACGCCGAACTGGCTGCGCTATCGAATCGCATCGCCCATGTGCTGACCGGCGACATGAAGCTGGTGCCGGGCAATCGGGTGCTGCTGCGCGGCCCGAACAACCTGATGATGGCGGCGTGCTGGCTGGCCGTGGTCAAGGCGGGCCTGATCGCGGTGCCGACCATGCCGCTGCTGCGTGCGAAGGAACTCAAGCAGGTGATCGACCGCGCGGCAGTCAGCGCCGCGCTGTGCGACGAACGCCTGCGCGAGGAGCTGGAGGCCAACCTCAAGCCGGGTGGCGAGCACCATTGCCCGAGCCTGACCCAGGCGCTGTACTTCAACGGCAGCGGCGCCGGTTCGGTGGAAGCCGCGATGGCGAACAAGCCCGAGCGCTTCGAAGCCTGCGATACCGCGGCCGATGATATCTGCCTGATTGCCTTCACCAGCGGTACGACGGGGCAGCCCAAGGGCACGATGCATTTCCATCGCGACGTGATCGCGATGTGCGACCTGTTCCCCCGCCACGTCCTCAAGCCCGGCCCGGACGATATCTTCTGCGGCACGCCGCCGCTGGCCTTTACGTTTGGCCTTGGCGGCATCCTGTGCTTTCCGCTGCGGGTCGGGGCGTCCACCGTGCTGGCGGAACGGCTCACGCCCGAAAGCCTGCTGGCGCTGATCCAGGCCTGGCGCGCCACCATCGTGTTCACCGCGCCGACCTTCTACCGGCAGATGGCTGCGCTGGCGCCGGGCTACGATATCTCCAGCCTGCAGAAGAGCGTGTCGGCAGGCGAGGCGCTGCCGGACGCCACGCGCCAGAGCTGGAAGGCGGCCACGGGCATCGAGATGACCGATGGCATCGGCGGCACCGAGATGATGCATATCTTCATTTCCAGCGCGGGCGCCGAAGTGCGCCCCGGTGCCATCGGCAAGGTGGTGCCCGGCTATATCGCGCAGATCGTCGACGAGCAGATGCAGCCGGTGCCGCATGGCACGGTTGGCAAGCTGGCGGTGCGCGGCCCCACCGGATGCCGCTACCTGGATGACCCGCGCCAGGCCAACTATGTAAAGGACGGCTGGAACCTGCCGGGCGATACCTTCAAGGCGGATGCCGACGGCTATTACTACTACCAGGCGCGCTCCGACGACATGATCGTCTCGGCCGGCTACAACATCGCCGGGCCGGAAGTGGAGAGCGCGCTGATGCGCCACGAGGCGGTGGCCGAGTGCGGCGTGGTCGGCATGCCCGACCCCGAGCGCGGCCAGATTGTTGCCGCCTATGTGGTGCTGCGCCCGGGCGTGGCGGCAAGCGACGAGACTTGCGCGGCACTGCAGTCCTACGTCAAGGCCGAGATCGCGCCGTACAAGTATCCGCGCAAGGTGATTTTTGTCGATGCGCTGCCGCGTACCGAGACCGGCAAGCTGCAGCGTTTCCGCCTGCGGCAGATGGCCGAGCAGAGCGGAGCGCCGGGGGGGGCGAGGCAGCCGTGAACGAGTTCTTCAGCAACACCGCGCGGGTGCGCTTCAAGGATTGCGATGCTGCCGGCATCGTGTTCTTTCCGCGCTACTTCGAGATACTCAACGACCTGGTCGAGGACTGGTTCCGCGACGCGCTCGGCTGGCCCTTCGCCGAAATGCATGGCGCGGGCCAGGCCGGCGTGCCGACGGCAGAATTGTCCACCCGCTTTGTCGCGCCCAGCCGCCTGGGCGAATTGTTGACGCGGGAGCTGCGTGTGACGCGATTGGGGCGCAGCAGTTTCTCCTTGCAGGTGCGCTTTGTCGGGCCGGCAGGGGACCTGCGCGTGGAGATCGCGCAGCGGCTGGTATGCGTGGATACCGCGCAGATGACGCCGCGCGCACTGCCGCAGGCAGTCCGCGCGGCCATGGAGCGGTTCCTGGCGGCCGATGCGCCGGCGGCCGCACCGATGCGCGCGTCCGGGGCGTAGCGAAGCCGGCCAAACAGAAAACAAGATCCCGATCCAAGATCCTAATCTCTTCTTACCTTACGGAAAACCGACCATGAAGATTCTCCAGCCACCAGACTGGGCCGCGCCACGCGGCTACTCGAACGGCACCATGACCGAAATGCAGGTGGGCAGCCGCCTGCTCTTTGTCGGCGGACAGATCGGCTGGAACGGCCTGTGCGAGTTCGAAACCGACGACTTCTCCGAGCAGGTTGGCCAGGCGCTGCGCAATATCGTGGCGGTGCTGGCGGCGGGCGGCGCGCGTCCGGAGCACATCGTGCGCATGACCTGGTATGTGAAGGACAAGGTGGAATATGTGGCGGCCTATCGCGCCATCGGCGAGCACTACCGCGCCACCATCGGGCGTCATTTTCCGGCCATGACGGCGGTCGAAGTGGCCGATCTGGTGGAGGCGCGCGCCAAGGTGGAGATCGAGGTGACAGCGGTGGTGCCGGCCGGCGAATGACGCCAGCGGCCTGGCATGCCGCCGGGCTGCCGGGCCCGCGGAAGAGGGCGGAGGCGTCCGCAAGTCCTTGATAACTTGAGAAAATGGGTGGCGCGGGGTATAATCCAAAAGTTTCGCTTTCAGAACCCCTCACCCTAGCGCCTACCGAATTCCACCTTCCGCCGCCCCCATTTCGCCCTGGCTCCGCCGCATTGTTTTATGTGGCGTATCGAGCACCGAGCGAACGGCCCCGGCGACAAGCATCGCGCCCAGTCGACGAAATCGACAATCCGCGCGCTGCCTGTCGCCCCGCCGGATAAACGGGGCAAGAGGCGTTGAGCAGGTCGGTCACGGGGTGAATCCAGCAGGAGCCTACCCGTGTTACCGTCTTTTCCGTCCGCCATTCTCGCGCTTGCAGACGGCACGGTCTTTCGTGGCTATTCCATTGGCGCTTCCGGCCATACCATCGGCGAAGTGGTGTTCAACACCGCTCTGACCGGTTACCAGGAAATCCTCACCGACCCCAGCTATTCCCGGCAGATCGTCACGTTGACGTATCCGCATATCGGCAATGTCGGGGTCAATACTGAGGATGTCGAAGCCACGAAAGTCCATGCCGCCGGCCTGATCATCAAGGATCTGCCGCTCCTGGCCTCCAACTTCCGCAAGGAACATTCCCTCGGCCATTACCTGAAGCAGGAAAAGGTGGTGGCGATTGCCGGCATCGATACCCGCAAGCTGACCCGCATCCTGCGCGAGAAGGGTGCGCAGAACGGCTGCATCCTCGCTGGCGAGGACAATGTGCAGAAGGCCATCGACCTGGCGCGTTCCTTCCCCGGCCTGGCCGGCATGGACCTGGCCAAGGTGGTGTCGGCCAAGGAGCCGTACGAGTGGAACCAGACCGAATGGGTGCTGGGCCAAGGCTACGGCAAGCTGGAGTCGCCGCGTTTCCACGTGGTGGCCTTTGACTACGGCGTGAAGTTCAACATCCTGCGCATGCTGGCCGCACGCGGCTGCAAGGTGACCGTGCTGCCGGCGCAAGCCAGCGCGGAAGATGCCCTGGCGCTCAACCCGGACGGCGTGTTCCTGTCGAACGGCCCTGGCGATCCCGAGCCCTGCGACTACGCGATCCGTGCCACCCGTGAGTTCATCGACCGCGGCATCCCCACGTTCGGCATCTGCCTGGGCCACCAGATCATGGCCCTGGCCGTCGGCGCGAAGACGCTGAAGATGAAGTTCGGCCACCATGGCGCGAACCATCCGGTGAAGGACCTCGACGACGGCCGCGTGGTGATCACTTCGCAGAACCATGGTTTTGCGGTGGACGCCGACACCCTGCCTGCCAACGTGCGCGCCACCCACGTGTCGCTGTTCGACGGCTCGCTACAGGGCTTCGCGCTGACCGACAAGCCGGCATTCTGCTTCCAGGGCCACCCGGAAGCATCGCCGGGCCCGCACGACGTGGCTTACCTGTTCGATCGCTTCACCAAGATGATGGCGGACGCACGCCAGTAAGCACGTTCAAGCCAAGACGAGAAGTTACGTAGACAAGCAGACCGCAGGACGACCCGATGAACGCCTTCATGCATACCGCGCTGGGCATTACCGATTTCTGGACCTTTGTGCTCGGCACGATCTTTATCGTGCTGCTGCCGGGGCCGAACTCGATGTATGTGCTATCCGTTGCGGCGCAACGCGGCGTGCGCGAAGGCTACAAGGGTGCCTGCGGGGTGTTCCTGGGGGACGCCATCCTGATGGTGCTGTCGGCGGCGGGCGTGGCCTCGCTGCTCAAGGCCAGCCCCGCCTTGTTCTACGTGGTGAAGTACATCGGTGCCGCTTATCTGGGCTGGATCGGTTTCCAGATGCTGCGCGGTGCCGTGCGCGCATGGTTGAGCCGTGGCAGCGACGGCGGGACGGCGGCGCAGGCTGAAACGCCCGTGGACCGCGCGGTCAGCCCGTTGCGCAAGGCGCTGGTGGTGAGCCTGCTCAACCCCAAGGCCATCCTGTTCTTCATCTCCTTCTTCATCCAGTTCGTCGATCCGCAGTTCGGCTACCCGGTGCTGTCGTTTGTCGCGCTGGGGCTGGTGTGCCAGTTGTGCAGCTTCGCCTACCTGACCACGATCATCTTCGTGGGCGCCAGGCTGGCCGAAGCATTTCGCCGACGACGACGCCTGTCGGCGGGCATGGCGAGCGGGGTAGGCGCCATGTTCATCGGTTTCGGCGCCAAGCTGGCGACGGCCACCCTGAACTGAATCGAATCCTGATATCCGGTGCGGCCCGCGCGATTGTGCGGGCCGGCCAATAATGAGAGCGTGCAATGCCAAAGCGCACAGACATAAAGAGCATCCTGATCATCGGCGCCGGCCCCATCATCATCGGGCAGGCGTGCGAGTTCGACTATTCCGGCGCCCAGGCCTGCAAGGCGCTGCGCGAGGAAGGTTTCAAGGTCGTGCTGGTGAATTCGAACCCAGCCACGATCATGACCGATCCCAACACGGCCGATGTGACCTACATTGAGCCGATTACCTGGGAAGTGGTCGAGCGCATCATTGAAAAAGAGCGTCCCGACGCCATCCTGCCSACCMTGGGCGGCCAGACCGCGCTGAACTGCGCGCTGGACCTGCATCGCCATGGCGTGCTGGCAAAGTACAACGTCGAGTTGATCGGCGCGTCGCCGGAAGCCATCGACAAGGCCGAGGATCGCCAGAAGTTCAAGGAAGCGATGACCAAGATCGGCCTGGGCTCGGCCAAGTCCGGCATCGCCCACTCGATGGAAGAAGCGCTGGCCGTGCAGACGCAGATCGCCAAGGAAACCGCGACCGGCGGCTACCCGATCGTGATCCGCCCGTCTTTCACGCTGGGCGGCTCCGGCGGCGGCATTGCCTACAACCGCGAGGAATTCGAGGAAATCTGCAAGCGTGGCCTGGATCTCTCGCCGACCCGCGAACTGCTGATCGAAGAGTCGCTGCTGGGCTGGAAAGAGTATGAGATGGAAGTGGTCCGCGACAAAAAGGACAACTGCATCATCATCTGCTCGATCGAGAACCTGGACCCGATGGGCATCCACACCGGCGACTCCATCACGGTGGCGCCCGCCCAGACCCTGACCGACAAGGAATACCAGATCCTGCGTAACGCCTCGCTGGCGGTGCTGCGCGAGATCGGCGTCGATACCGGCGGCTCCAACGTGCAGTTCTCGATCAACCCGGCCGACGGCCGCATGATCGTGATTGAAATGAACCCGCGCGTGTCGCGTTCGTCGGCGCTGGCCTCCAAGGCCACGGGCTTCCCGATCGCCAAGGTTGCCGCCAAGCTGGCGGTGGGCTACACGCTGGACGAGCTGAAGAACGAGATCACCGGCGGCGCGACCCCGGCCTCGTTCGAGCCGTCGATCGACTACGTGGTCACCAAGGTGCCGCGTTTCGCGTTCGAGAAATTCCCGCAGGCCGACAGCCACCTGACCACCCAGATGAAGTCCGTGGGTGAAGTGATGGCCATGGGCCGCACCTTCCAGGAATCGTTCCAGAAGGCCCTGCGCGGCCTGGAAGTAGGCGTGGACGGCCTGGATGACAAGTCCACCGACCGCGACGAGATCGTCGAGGAAATCGGCGAAGCCGGCCCGGACCGCATCTGGTACGTGGGCGACGCCTTCCGCATCGGCATGTCGCTGGAAGAAGTGCACGCCGAGACCGCCATCGACCCGTGGTTCCTGGCCCAGATCGAAGACATCGTCAAGACCGAGACCCTGGTCAAGGCACGCAAGCTGGACAGCCTGTCGGCCGCCGAGCTGCGTCACCTGAAGCAGAAGGGTTTCTCGGACCGCCGCCTGGCCAAGCTGATGGGCGCCGAGCCTGCAGCCGTGCGCGCTGCACGCCATGCCGCCGGCGTGCGCCCGGTGTACAAGCGCGTGGACACCTGCGCCGCCGAGTTCGCCACCAACACCGCCTACCTGTACGGCACGTATGAAGCCGAGCATGGCGAGTGCGAAGCCGACCCCACCACCAATCGCAAGATCATGGTGCTGGGCGGCGGCCCGAACCGGATCGGCCAGGGCATCGAGTTCGACTACTGCTGCGTGCACGCCGCGCTGGCGCTGCGCGAAGACGGGTACGAGACCATCATGGTCAACTGCAACCCGGAAACCGTGTCGACCGACTATGACACCTCGGACCGCCTCTACTTCGAGCCGCTGACGCTCGAAGACGTGCTGGAAATCGTCGACCGCGAAAAGCCCGTCGGCGTGATCGTGCAGTACGGCGGCCAGACCCCGCTGAAGCTGGCGCTGGACCTGGAGGCCAACGGCGTGCCCATCATCGGCACCAGCCCCGACATGATCGATGCCGCGGAAGACCGCGAGCGCTTCCAGAAGCTGCTGCATGAACTGGGCCTGCGCCAGCCGCCCAACCGTACCGCCCGTGCCGAGGACGAAGCATTGCGCCTGGCCACCGAGATCGGCTATCCGCTGGTGGTGCGCCCGTCGTACGTGCTGGGTGGCCGCGCRATGGAAATCGTGCATGAGCCGCGCGACCTCGAGCGCTACATGCGCGAGGCCGTCAAGGTGTCGCACGACTCCCCGGTGCTGCTGGACCGCTTCCTGAACGACGCCATCGAGTGCGACGTCGACGCCCTGTGCGACGGCCAGCGCGTGTTTATCGGCGGCGTGATGGAGCATATCGAGCAAGCCGGCGTGCACTCGGGCGACTCCGCCTGCTCGCTGCCCCCGTACTCGCTGGCGCAAGCCACCGTGGACGAGCTCAAGCGCCAGACCGCGGCGATGGCCAAGGCCCTCAATGTGATCGGCCTGATGAACGTGCAGTTCGCCATCCAGCAAGTCAATGGCGAGGATATCGTCTACGTGCTGGAAGTGAACCCGCGCGCCTCGCGTACCGTGCCTTATGTGTCCAAGGCTACCGGCCTGTCGCTGGCCAAGATCGCCGCGCGCTGCATGGCGGGCCAGACGCTCGACTCGCAAGGCGTGTTCGATGAAGTGGTGCCCCCGTACTTCAGCGTCAAGGAAGCGGTGTTCCCCYTCAACAAGTTCCCCGGCGTCGACCCGGTGCTCGGACCAGAGATGCGCTCCACCGGCGAGGTGATGGGCGTGGGCAAGACCTTCGGCGAAGCGCTCTTCAAGAGCCAGCTGGCCGCGGGCTCGCGCCTGCCGGAGAAGGGCACCGTGTTGCTGACCGTCAAGGACAGCGACAAGCCGCACGCGGTTGGCGTGGCGCGCATGCTGCACGACATGGGCTACCCGATTGTCGCCACCCGCGGCACCGCGTCGGCCATCGAAGCCGCCGGCATCCCGGTGCGCGTGGTCAACAAGGTGAAGGACGGCCGCCCGCACATCGTCGACATGCTCAAGAACGGCGAGCTGGCACTGGTGTTCACCACCGTGGATGAGACGCGTACCGCCATTGCCGACTCGCGCTCGATCCGTATCTCGGCGCTGGCCAGCCGGGTGCCTTACTACACCACCATCGCCGGCGCGCGCGCCGCGGTGGAGGGCCTCAAGCACATGCAGAGCCTGGAGGTCTATGACCTGCAAAGCCTGCACGCCTCGCTGGCCTGAGGCGCGAAGACCAGACGGCGGTAGCGTAGACGGCTGAAGGCCTCCGGGCCGCCCGCAGTTGCTGCGGGCGGCCGTCTTGGCCTAAACTAGCAGCAATTTCGTCGATCTAACCGTCGATACAACCTGACAACCTCAAAGCCGCGGTTGAGCGGAAGTGCCCCGGGCAGTGATGCCGGCGCATGGTTCCTGCTCCGCTGCGGCTCATTTTTTTGTTGAACGAAGACATGAGCATTCCGATTACCAAGCGCGGTGCCGAGCTGCTGAAAGAGGAACTGCAGCGCCTGAAGGCCGTCGAACGTCCCGCCGTGATCAACGCCATTTCCGAAGCACGTGCGCAAGGTGACCTCTCCGAGAACGCCGAGTACGACGCCGCCAAGGAAAAGCAGGCCTTTATCGAAGGCCGGATCATCGAGGTGGAGTCCAAGCTGTCGGCGGCGCAGGTCATCGACCCGACCCAGCTCGATACCGATGGCCGCATCGTGTTTGGCGCTACCGTCGACCTCGAAGACCTGGAGTCGGGCAAGCCCGTGAGCTACCAGATCGTCGGCGACGACGAGGCCGACCTGGATAGCGGCAAGATTTCCGTCAGCTCGCCGATCGCGCGTGCGCTGATCGGCAAGTTCGAGGGCGATGTGGCGATCGTGCTGGCCCCTGGCGGCGAGCGCGAATACGAAGTCATCACGGTTCGCTACGTCTAAACGAGGCTGCGTGTTCTCTTCCTCCTATTCGAGCCTGCCGCCGCTGCCGCATCGGATCTTCCTCCTGCTGACCGTGGTCTGGGCCGGCAGTCTGTGGACAGTGGGCTACATGGTGGCCCCGACGTTGTTTTCCGTGCTGCCCAGCCGCGAGACGGCAGGCTTGATCGCCGGGCAGCTCTTCAGGACAGAGGCTATCCTCGGCGTGGTGGTCGGTGTGCTGCAGCTGGCGCTGTGCAACCTGATGATCCGCCGTGGCGCGGGACGCTATCGCGGCCTGCGCTGGCTTGTGCTGGGCATGCTGCTGTGTGTGCTGGCAGGGTATTTCGGCATCCAGCCCTTCATGGAAAACCTGAAGGAGAAGGCGGCGGCGCTTGGCGTGGGCGTGTCCGAGTCGCCTTATAAGGGACAATTCGGCATGCTGCATGGGGTGTCCAGCGTTTTCTACCTGGTGCACAGCTTGCTTGCGCTGGTCACCGTGTGGCGCGCAGCGGCGCCGCGCTCGGCTGGCGAGTAAGGCGCAGGGGCGAGCCCAGGTGGCCGTCCCCTGCCATGCCAGTGGCCCCGACGGGCGCGCTGGCATGGCTTCGACGTCAGTCGAGCGCTTTCTTCTTCTGGCTGGTCGGACGAACGCGCGCGCGCTTGACGTTGCCGCCGGCGGTGACGCGTTCATTGCCCAGCACCGTCACTTGCGAGCGCTTGGGGCGCCGATTGGGCGCGGCGCTAGGCTTCTTGACCGTGACGGTGCGCGGGGCGGCGCCGCCCCGCGGGGCCAGGCGGCCCAGTTCCTGCGGACGATTTTCCTTCAGGACGGCCGGCCCCGGACGCCATACCACCAGCAGCTTGCCGATATGCTGGATCGGAGCGGCGTCCAGATCTTCGCAGATGGTTTCGTACATGGCGATGCGGCTTTCGCGGTCGTCGCCGAATACGCGGATCTTGATCAGGTCGTGAGAGGCCAGGCTACGGTCGATTTCGGCCAGGACCGGACGCGTCAGACCTTCGCCGCCGATCATCACGACCGGATTGAGGCCATGGGCACGGGAGYGGAGTTCTGAACGCTGGGCGGGAATAAGTTGAAGAGCGGGCATAAGTAAAGCGCAGGCGAGGGCGCAAATGGGCGCGCAAGTGGTGCGCAAACCAAGGCACCGAAGTGCCGAAAAAGCGAATCGGCGCGTATTATCCGTCAAACTGGCGCGGTCAGGCTGCAAAAACAGCAAAACGAGTGAAAAACGCACGGGCGGCCGCGGGCCGGCGGCGTTTTTCTCCATACAGATGTATCCGGAATGGCCAAGAACAAATTCAATCAGGCGTGGTTGCACGACCATATCAACGATCCCTACGTCAAAATGGCGCAGCGCGAGGGCTACCGCGCTCGCGCAGCGTATAAGCTGAAGGAGATCGACGAGCAGGACAAGCTGATCCGCCCCGGCCAGGTCATTGTCGACCTCGGCGCGGCCCCCGGCAGCTGGAGCCAGTACGCACGCAACAAGCTGGCGGCGTCTACGCGCGCCAAGGACGGCGGCATCGACGGTGCAGTGATCGCCATCGACCTGTTGCCGATGGAGGCTGTCGCCGACGTCACATTTATCCAAGGTGACTTTCGCGAGGAGGACGTATTTCGCCAGTTGGAGGAAATCGTGCTGCAAGCGTCCGGCGGCGCAAAGATTGATCTTGTTTTGTCGGACATGGCCCCCAATTTGTCCGGTGTAGCCTTTGCCGATGCGGCCCGTATCGATTACTTATGTGACCTGGCGCTGGAATTTGCCCAGGCCCATCTGAAGCCGGAGGGCTCATTGCTGGTAAAGTGTTTCCATGGCAGCGGCTACAGCCAGATCGTGGAGAAGTTCAAGCGCCAGTTCAAGGTGGTCGCGAAACGCAAGCCCAAGGCGTCACGCGATAAGTCTTCAGAGACCTTCATTCTTGGGCGTTTCCTCAAGTCGGCGGGGTGAAGCGGTGCCTATCGCTTCGATGAATTTGCTTTTTACCCCGACGCCKGGCGCTGCATTACAATGCAGCTATCCCGTTGGCAAGGCGTTCGTAAAGGAGTTTGGCCTTGAATAACAACCTGTTTCAAAAGGCGGCAATCTGGCTCGTGATCGCGCTGGTGTTGTTTACCGTCTTCAAGCAGTTCGACAAGCCCCGCACGCAGGAAGGCGTCACCTATTCGCAGTTCATGGATGATGCCAAGGCCGGCAAGGTGGGCCGGGTTGACGTGCAAGGCCGCAATCTGGTGGTGACGCCCAAGGAAGGGCAGAAGTACACCATTATTTCGCCGGGCGACATCTGGATGGTTGGCGATCTGATGAAGTTCGGCGTCCAGGTCACCGGCAAGGCAGACGACGAGCCCAACATGCTGGTCCAGGCCCTGTATTACCTCGGGCCCACCCTGCTGATCATCGTGTTCTGGTTCTACATGATGCGGCAGATGCAGGGCGGTGGGAAAGGCGGTGCCTTCTCCTTCGGCAAGTCGCGCGCGCGCCTGATCGATGAAAACCAGAATGCAGTCACTTTCCAGGACGTCGCCGGTTGCGATGAATCCAAGGAAGAAGTGATCGAACTGGTGGACTTCCTCAAGGATCCGCAGAAATTCCAGAAACTGGGCGGCCGTATCCCGCGCGGTGTGCTACTGGTCGGCCCTCCGGGCACCGGCAAGACGCTGCTGGCGCGCGCCATCGCCGGCGAAGCCAAGGTGCCGTTCTTCAGCATCTCCGGCTCGGACTTCGTTGAAATGTTCGTTGGCGTGGGCGCGGCCCGTGTTCGCGACATGTTCGAGAATGCCAAGAAGCAGGCGCCCTGCATCGTCTTCATCGATGAAATCGATGCGGTCGGCCGTCACCGCGGCGCGGGCATGGGCGGCGGCAACGACGAGCGCGAGCAGACCCTCAACCAGATGCTGGTCGAGATGGACGGTTTCGAGGCCAACTCGGGTGTGATCGTGATCGCCGCGACCAACCGTTCGGACGTTCTGGACAAGGCGCTGCTGCGCCCGGGCCGTTTCGACCGTCAGGTGTATGTCGGACTGCCCGACATCCGCGGCCGCGAGCAGATCCTCAAGGTCCACATGCGCAAGGTGCCGATCGGCAACGACGTCGACGCCTCGGTGATCGCACGTGGTACCCCGGGCTTCTCCGGCGCCGACCTGGCCAACCTGGTCAACGAAGCCGCACTGTTCGCCGCCCGCCGCAGCAAGCGCGTGGTCGACATGCAGGACTTCGAGGACGCCAAGGACAAGATCTACATGGGTCCGGAGCGCAAGTCCACGGTCATGCGCGAAGAAGAGCGCCGCGCAACCGCGTACCACGAGTCCGGCCATGCGGTGGTGGCCAAGCTGCTGCCCAAGGCGGATCCGGTGCACAAGGTCACCATCATGCCGCGCGGCTGGGCACTGGGCGTGACGTGGCAGCTGCCGGAGCACGACAAGTACTCGAAGTACAAGGACAACATGCTTGACGAGATCGCCATCCTGTTTGGCGGCCGCGCTGCGGAAGAGGTCTTCCTCAACGCCATGAGCACCGGTGCTTCCAATGACTTCGAGCGCGCCACCAAGACGGCCCGCGACATGGTCACCCGCTTCGGCATGAGCGACACCCTGGGCACCATGGTGTACGTGGATACCGAGCAGGACGGCATGTTCGGCAAGATGTCGTCCAAGACGGTGTCGGAAGCTACCCAGGTCAAGGTCGATGCGGAAATCCGCCGTATCGTCGACGAGCAATACGGCCTGGCCAAGCGCCTGCTCGAAGAAAACCGCGACAAGGTTGAAGCCATGACTGCGGCTCTCATGGAATGGGAAACCATCGATGCGGACCAGGTCAACGACATCATGGCGGGCAAGCCGCCGCGGCCGCCGCGTGGCGCGTCCAGCCAGAACGGTGGTGGCAACACCCCGTCGGGTGGCTCGCCGGTGGCCCCGACCAACGCTCCGGCCACGGCCTGAGCGGATGGCCGGCACGATGGTGCCGCCGGCGCTCCGGTAATCCGGAAGCGCGCTGGCGCGGTTGTCGTGGTTGTAACGGTCGTTCACCAAGCCTGAAGCCGGCGCCTTGTGCGCCGGCTTTTTCTTTGCCGGCGCGTACGCCGCGCAGCGGCTTTCCACTTTCCTGGCTTTTGTCCTTTCGTATCTTGTCGTCGATCTCAACCGATTCGAGTTTCCAGTGCGGCCGCTACCGCTTCGCGCGCGACCGCCGTCCGCTGGTGATGGGCATCCTGAACGTCACTCCCGATTCCTTTTCCGATGGCGGCCAGCATGCTGGCCGCGATGCCGCCTTGCGCCATGCCGAGCGCATGATTGCCGAAGGCGTGGACATCATCGATATCGGCGGCGAGTCCAGCCGGCCGGGGTCGGCGGCATTGCCGCTGGACGAGGAGCTGGCGCGCGTGCTGCCCATCGTCGAGGCGCTGCGCGACTGCGGCCGACCGATATCCATCGATACCTATAAGCCGGAAGTCATGCGCGCGGCGCTGGCTGCCGGGGCGGACCTGATCAATGACATCTGGGGCTTTCGCATGCCTGGCGCTGTCGAGGCGGTGAGCGAGGCACAGGCGGGGCAGGCCGGACTATGCGTGATGCATATGCAGCGCGATCCGCAGACCATGCAGGAGCAACCCCAGTACGAGGATGTGGTGCGCGAGGTGGCTGGTTTCCTGCGCGAGCGGGTGGACGCGCTGCGCGCCGCCGGCGTGGCAGATAGCCGCATCACGCTCGATCCGGGCTTTGGCTTTGGCAAGGCGCCGGATCATAATCTGCAGTTGCTGGGCCAGCTGCCGCAACTGGCGGTGGATGGCCTGCCCTTGCTGGTGGGCCTGTCGCGCAAGTCGACGCTCGGCGCGATCCTGGGCGGGCGGCCGCCGCAGCAGCGGATCGCCGCCAGCCTCGCAGCGGCGGTATGCGCGGCGGAACGGGGGGCGTATATCGTGCGTGTGCACGATGTGGAACAAACGGTGGATGCGCTCAAGATCTGGTGGGCCATCCGCCATGAAACTATTGCCTGTTAACATTTGTTTTGATTGCGGGCATGCGGCATTGCGCGCTTAGCCTTTAGCATTCGGCATCCGCAACACCGAACAACGGGAGAATGACCATATGACACGCAAGTATTTCGGCACGGACGGGATTCGCGGCAGGGTTGGCGAGGCGCCGATCACGCCCGACTTCGTGATGCGCCTGGGCTATGCGGCGGGCATGGTGCTCGCCCATGGCGCGAAGCAGCAAGATCAGGCACGCCCGACCGTGCTGATCGGCAAGGACACGCGCATTTCCGGCTATATGCTGGAGGCCGCGCTAGAGGCCGGCTTTACCTCCGCAGGCGTCAACGTGCTGCTGACCGGGCCGCTGCCAACACCCGGAGTGGCCTATCTCACACGTGCGCTGCGCTTGTCGGCCGGCGTGGTGATCTCCGCCAGCCACAACCCGTACTACGACAACGGCATCAAGTTCTTCTCCGCCGATGGCGACAAGCTGCCGGACGCCGTGGAAATGGCGATCGAGCAAGCGCTGGAAGAGCCGATGGTCTGCGTGCGCTCGGACGATCTCGGCCGCGCGCGCCGCATCGAGGACGCCGCTGGCCGCTACATCGAATTCTGCAAGAGCACGTTCCCCTACGAGCAGGACCTGCACAAGCTCAAGCTGGTGGTGGACTGCGCGCATGGCGCCGCTTACCACATTGCTCCGCACGTCTTCCATGAGCTTGGCGCCGACGTGATCTCGATCGGCAACCAGCCGGATGGCCGCAACATCAACGCCGGCTACGGCGCGACGGCCCCGGAAAAACTGATCGAAGCGGTCAAGGCCAATGGCGCCGATCTCGGCCTGGCCTTCGATGGCGACGCGGACCGCCTGCAGGTGGTGGACCGCGACGGACGCCTGTTCAACGGGGATGAACTGCTGTACCTGATCGTCCAGGACCGCCTGCAGGCGGGCCAGGCCGTGGAGGGCGCGGTGGGTACGCTGATGACCAATATGGCGGTGGAGCTCGCGTTAAAGCGCCAGGGCGTGGAGTTCGTGCGCGCCAAGGTGGGCGATCGCTATGTGCTGGAAGAGCTGAACAAGCGCAAGTGGACGCTGGGCGGTGAGGGTTCGGGCCATCTGCTCTGCCTGGACCGCCACACCACCGGCGATGGCATCGTTTCCGCGCTGCAAGTGCTGGCCGCGTTGCGCCGCAGCGGCAAGACCCTGTCGCAATTGCTGGAAGGCGTTTCGCTGTTCCCGCAAACGCTGATCAATGTGCGCGTGGAAAAGGGCTTTGATTGGCAGTCCCACGCGGGACTGAGCGCGGCGCGCGCCGTGATCGAGCCGCAGCTCGAGGGCCGGGGCCGGGTATTGATCCGAGCATCGGGGACCGAGCCGGTGGTGCGCGTGATGGTCGAAGCCGAGAAGGTCGAGACCGCGGAGCAGGCGGCGCAGACGCTGGCGGACGCCTTGCGGGCCTGAAACCGGGTCATCGCCGCTAGTTGTTGCCAAAACGCCGGGCTTTTCGCCCGGCGTTATTTTTTGTTGAAAGGCAATTAACCGCAAGTTTTTTGGGCTTGCCTGCTGCCGGATGCGGGTCGGGGAGGGCGTTGCCGGCGAGTGGATCGATGTGATGCGGGAGGCTGCCTCCGCTGACTTTGAAGAAGATCTCGTGATGTCATTGAATTGTCATAGTCGGGGCTTAAAGTTCGACTTGTCAAAAAATTGTCATTCCCCAACCATGTCTCTGGAGGACATATGAAGCTGGTCAAGACTGCCGTTGCAGGCATTGTGTCGTTGGTGGTAGCGGGCACTGCGTTCGCGGCGGAAATTACCGGTGCTGGCGCTTCTTTCCCGGCGCCCGTGTATTCCAAGTGGGCCGATGCATATCAAAAGGCAACGGGTAACAAGGTCAACTATCAATCCATCGGCTCGTCTGGCGGCATCAAGCAGATCGGCGCCAAGACTGTCGACTTCGGTGCTTCGGACGCGCCCCTGAAGGACGAAGAACTGGCCAAGCAAGGTTTGGTGCAGTTTCCCACGGTGATCGGCGGCGTGGTGCCGGTGATCAACCTGCAAGGCATCAAGCCGGGCGAACTGACCATCACCGGCGACGTGCTGGCGAACATCTACCTGGGCAAGATCAAGAAGTGGGACGATCCCGCCATCAAGGCACTGAACCCGCACGCCAAGCTGCCGGGCCAGGACATCCTGCCGGTGCGCCGTGCCGATGGTTCGGGCACCACTTTCATCTTCACCAACTACCTGTCCAAGGTCAGCTCGGACTGGAAGAGCTCGGTGGGCGAGGGCACCACGGTCAACTGGCCGGGCGGTGGCACTGGCGGCAAGGGTAACGAAGGCGTAGCCGCTTTCGTGCAACGCCTGAACGGCGCCATTGGCTACGTTGAGTACGCCTACGCCAAGCAGAACAAGATGACCCACCTGAACATGAAGAACGCTGCCGGCGCAGTGGTTCAGCCTGGTGACGACGGTTTCAAGGCAGCTGCGGCAGGCGCCGACTGGAGCAAGACCTACTATCAGATCCTGACCAACGAACCGGGCAAGACGGCATGGCCGATCGCCGGCGCGACCTTCATCCTGGTGCACAAGAACCAGGAAAAGGCAGCGCAGGGCGCCGAAGTGCTGAAGTTCTTCGACTGGGCGTACAAGAGCGGCGGCAACATGGCCAGCGAACTTGACTACGTACCGCTGCCGGACGCCGTGGTGAACCAGATCCGCGCGACCTGGAAGAACTCGGTCAAGGACGGCTCGGGCAAGGCGTTGTACAACTGATTGGCGGGCTGCCACGGCAGCCGCGCCGTGCCGGTCCGGCGCCCCGAGGGCGCGGGACCGGCAGCATTGAAGGCAGCAAGGCAGTAGAAGCAGCAGTCTAAGAAGCAGAAGAAGCAGCGCAGCAAACGCGGCAACGCGCGCGGGCAAGCACGACGCAATGCAAGGGGCCTATTGGCCCGAGCGGTCGGTGCGGCCAGCCAGCCGCCTACTAAACGAACTCCAATACCACATCATGGCGACTACATCCGATCTATCCGCAGTACGGCCGCCTAGCCGTACCGGTGACATCCTGTTTGGTGGCCTGACGCGCGGCGCCGCCATCGTGACCTTGCTGCTGCTTGGCGGCATCATCGTATCGCTTGCGATCAGCGCCTGGCCTTCGATCGAGGCCTTCGGCCTGCGCTTCCTGTGGACCGCAGAGTGGGATCCACCCGCGGACGTCTATGGCGCGCTGGTGCCGATCTACGGCACCATCGTTACCTCCTTGATCGCCCTGATCATCGCGGTGCCTATCAGCTTTGGCATCGCGCTGTTCCTGACCGAGCTGTCGCCGGCCTGGCTGCGCCGCCCGCTCGGCACCGCYATCGAATTGCTGGCCGCCGTACCCTCGATCGTCTACGGCATGTGGGGCCTGCTGGTCTTCTCGCCGATCTTCGGCGAGTACTTCCAGAAGCCGCTGGCCGCTACCGTGGGCCAGGTGCCGCTGATCGGCAAGCTGTTCCAGGGCGCGCCCCTGGGCATCGGCCTGCTGTGCGCCGGCGTGATCCTGGCGATCATGATCATTCCCTACATCGCGTCTGTGATGCGCGATGTGTTCGAAGTTACCCCGGTGTTGCTCAAGGAATCGGCTTATGGCATCGGCTGCACCACGTGGGAAGTGATGTGGCGCGTGGTGCTGCCTTTCACCCGTGCCGGCGTGATCGGCGGCGTGATGCTGGGCCTGGGCCGCGCGCTGGGCGAGACCATGGCGGTCACCTTCGTGATCGGCAATACCAACCTGCTGGACAACGCCTCGCTGTTCTCGCCGGGCAACAGCATCACCTCGGCACTGGCCAATGAGTTCGCCGAAGCCGGCGCCGGCCTGCATACCGCCGCGCTGATGGAGCTTGGCCTGATCCTGTTCTTTATCACGTTCGTGGTCCTGGCGCTGTCCAAGATCCTATTGCTCCGCCTGGCCAAGAACGAGGGTGCAAAATGAGCCAAGCCGCCATGTCCTCCACTTCCTCTACGCCGATTCCGGCAGTCAGTCCGGATGCGGATGCCACGCGCACGCGCCTGCAGGCACGGCGCCGCCGCACCAACTTCTATGCCCTGACCGCGTCGCTGGGCGCCATGGGGTTCGGTCTGTTCTGGTTGGCCTGGATCCTGTGGACCACCATTTCGCTGGGCGTGGGCGGCCTGTCGATGGATCTGTTCACGCAGATGACGCCGGCGCCGAATACCGCCGGCGGCGGCCTGGCCAATGCGATCTACGGCAGTTTCGTGATGGTGGGCCTCGCCACGCTGTGCGGCACACCCTTGGGCATCCTGGCCGGCATCTACCTGGCCGAATACGGCAAGACGTCGCCACTGGCCAGTTTCATCCGCTTTATCAATGACATCCTGCTGTCGGCGCCGTCGATCGTGATCGGCCTGTTCGTCTACGCGCTGGTGGTGACCCGCATGGGCCATTTCTCCGCCTGGGCAGGCATCTGCGCGCTGGCGTTGCTGCAGATTCCGATCGTGGTGCGCACGACCGAGAACATGCTGAACCTGGTCCCCAACGCGCTGCGCGAGGCCGCCTTCGCGCTCGGCACGCCCAAGTGGAAGATGGTGCTGTCGATCACAGTGAAGTCGTCGTATGCAGGCATCGTCACCGGCGTGCTGCTGGCGGTTGCGCGTATCGCCGGCGAGACCGCGCCGCTGCTGTTCACGGCCTTGTCCAACCAGTTCTGGACCAGCGACCTGAACAAGCCGATGGCGAACCTGCCGGTGACCATCTTCCGCTTCGCCATGAGCCCGTTCGTCGAGTGGCAGCAACTGGCCTGGGCCGGCGTGTTCCTGATTACCGTTGGTGTGCTGGCGCTCAATATCCTGGCACGCATGCTGTTCAAGAAATGACCGGCAGCGCGACAGTCGCACGGCCTACCCCAAATTCTTTGCGAGAGACGAGCATGACCTCGACCGTCATCGACATTCCCGACACGACCCGCGCCAAGATCGACGTGCGCAACCTGAACTTCTACTACGGCCAGTTCCATGCGTTGAAGAACGTCAACATGTCGATCCCCGAGCGCAAGGTGACGGCCTTTATCGGCCCGTCCGGCTGCGGCAAGTCGACCCTGTTGCGTACCTTCAACAAGATGTACGCGCTCTATCCGGAGCAGCGTGCCGAGGGCGAGATCAACATGGATGGCGAGAACCTGCTGACCACCAAGAAGGACATCGCTCTGCTGCGCGCCAAGGTTGGCATGGTGTTCCAGAAGCCCACGCCGTTCCCCATGTCGATCTATGACAATATCGCCTTTGGGGTGCGCCTGTTCGAGAAGCTGTCACGCTCCGAGATGGACGACCGCGTGGAATGGGCACTGTCCAAGGCGGCGCTGTGGAACGAAGCCAAGGACAAGCTCAACCAGTCGGGCTATGGCCTGTCCGGCGGCCAGCAGCAGCGCCTGTGCATCGCGCGCGGCATCGCGATCCGCCCCGAAGTGCTGTTGCTGGATGAGCCGTGCTCCGCACTTGACCCGATTTCGACCGGCCGTATCGAAGAACTGATCGCGGAGTTGAAGGACGAGTACACGGTGGTGATCGTGACCCACAATATGCAGCAAGCCGCGCGCTGCTCGGACTACACCGCGTATATGTACCTGGGTGAACTGATCGAGTTCGGCGAGACCGAGAAGATCTTCATCAAGCCGCATCGCAAGGAAACCGAAGACTACATCACCGGCCGTTTCGGCTGATTGAGCGTTACCCACATAACGCATAGCATACGAATAGAGCGGCTAGGAGAGCAACATGTCTGACAAGCATCTGTCGACCCAGTTCGACGCCGACCTCAACGCCATCAGCACGAAACTGCTGCAGATGGGCGGTCTGGTCGAGTCGCAGATCGAAAACGCCATGCGGGCGCTTTCGGAGTTCGACGCGGGCCTGGCCGACCAGGTCATCGCGCGCGAGCACCACCTGAATGCCTTGGAACTCGAGATCGATGCCGATTGCGGCAACATCATCGCGCGCCGGCAGCCGACCGCGCGCGACCTGCGCCTGGTGATGGCGATTTCGAAGACCATCACCAACCTGGAGCGCGCCGGCGACGAGGCGGAGAAGATCGCCAAGCGCACCAAGCACATCATGGAAGACGCCGGCGCCCACCAGATCAATTACTCGGAGGTGAAGCTCTCGGGCGATCTGGCCATCGCGCTGCTGCGCCAGGCGCTCGATGCCTTTGCGCGCCTGGACACCGTGGCTGCCGCCCGGATCGTCAAGGACGACAAGGCCATCGACGACGAATTCCGTGCGTTCGTGCGCAAGCTCATCACCTATATGATGGAAGACCCGCGCACGATCTCGGTCGCGCTGGATTTCCTCTTTATCGCCAAGGCGATCGAGCGCATTGGCGACCACGCCAAGAACATCGCTGAATTCATCATCTACATCGTCAAGGGAACCGACGTCCGCCACGCCTCGCGTGAGGACATGGAGCGCGAAGCGCTGAGTTAAGGCGCCACCGCGGAGAAAATTACATGCCAAGCAGCATTCTTGTTGTCGAAGACGAACCCGCGATTGCCGAACTGATCGCGGTCAACCTGCAACACGCGGGACACTATCCGATCCGGGCCTATAACGCCGAGCAGGCGCTGTCGCTGATGAGCGACGTGCTGCCCGACCTGGTGCTGCTCGACTGGATGCTCCCGGGCAAGTCGGGAGCCACCTTCGCCAAGGAGCTGCGCAATAACGACCGCACCAAGCAGATTCCTATCATCATGCTTACCGCGCGCAGCGAGGAGCAGGACAAGGTGCTGGGGCTCGAGGCCGGCGCGGACGACTACGTCACCAAGCCGTTCTCGCCCAAGGAACTGCTGGCCCGTATCAAGGCGGTGCTGCGCCGCCGTGCCCCGCAACTGACCGACGACGTCGTTGCCATCAATGGCCTGCGCCTGGACCCGGCCACGCACCGGGTCACCGGCCAGGATGAATCTGGCCTGATCAAGCTGGACCTGGGTCCTACTGAGTTCCGTTTGCTGCACTTTTTGATGACGCATCCGGAGCGCGTTCATAGCCGTTCGCAGTTGCTGGACCAGGTCTGGGGTGATCACGTGTTCGTGGAAGAGCGGACCGTCGACGTGCACATCAAGCGCCTGCGCGCCGCGCTGACCCCTGGCGGCTACAGCAACATGATCGAGACGGTGCGCGGTAGCGGCTACCGCCTGGCTCGCGCGCCCAGCCACTGATCGGCAGGCTTGCCACGTCGTTTCCGGCGTGGCGCCTGTTACAGCTTGCCCGTTTCGTGGCACACTCCACCGCATTCCATGCGGTCTTGCCGCCTGCCTGACCTTCTCACTTCTTCATGAACGTCATCTGGGCCCGTTCGGCGGCCATCCTGATTTTCCTGGCCCTGGCTTCGGCCGGGCTGTACTTCTTCCTTGGCCCCGTGCCTGCGCTGGCCGTGCTGTGCGTCGGGTTGCTGGGGCATCTGCTTTATTACATCTACCAGATCAACCGGCTCTGGAAAGTGCTGGACGCGCCGGCCTACGGCGAGATTCCCAGCGCGCTGGGGCTATGGGGCGAGGTGTATTACCGCCTGCATCGCCTGGTCAAGCGCTGGCGCACCCAGGTGTTGCAGGTCGAGCAGCAACATACCCGTTTTATCCAGGCTATCCAGGCGTCGCCCAATGGCGTCCTGATGCTGGATGATGCCGACCAGATCGAATGGTGCAACGATGTGGCCGAGCAGCATTTTGGCCTCAATGCGCGGCGCGACGTGCGCCAGCGCATCACCCACCTGATCCGGCGGCCGGAATTCGTCCAGTACCTGCACTTGCAGCGTTTCGATGAGCCGCTGGTGATGCGCGACATGGGCGAGCACAAGCGCAGCGTGATCGCCGTGCAGATCCTGCCTTACGGCGAAAGCCGCAAGCTGGTGCTGACACATGACATCACCAAGGTGGAGAACACCGAGGCGATGCGCAGGGATTTCGTCGCCAACGTCTCGCACGAACTGAAGACACCACTGACGGTGCTGACCGGTTTCCTGGAAACGGTGCGCGACCTGCCGGTGTCGGAGCAGGATCGCAACCGCTACCTCGACATGATGCTGGTGCAGTCCATGCGCATGCAGCACCTGGTCGAGGACTTGCTGGTGCTGGCCAAGCTGGAAAGCGACGAGCAGCCGCCGAGCCAGGACCGGATCGACCTGGCCGAGCTGGTTGCGCACCTCGTGCACGACGCCGAGGCACTATCCCAGGGCGAGCACCAGATCTCCGCGCAGATTGATCCGGCCGTCACGATCCGCGGTGCGGAGCGTGAACTGCTGTCGGCCTTCGGCAACCTGGTTTCCAATGCGGTGCGCTATACGCCGGAGGGCGGGCGCATCAGCATCGCGCTGAACTACGAGAACGAGCACGCCATTTTCTCGGTCACCGATACGGGCCTGGGCATTGCCGCCGACCATATTCCGCGCCTGACCGAGCGTTTCTACCGGGTCGACCGCAGCCGTTCGCGCGATACCGGAGGGACCGGCCTCGGGCTGGCCATTGTCAAGCATGTGCTGTCGCGCCACCATGCCGACCTGCGCATCACCAGTGAAGTGGGGCGCGGCAGCGTGTTCCGTGTGGTTTTCCCGGTCGATCGCAGCGGCTATATGCCGGGCGCCTTGCCACGGCCAGGACAGTCACCGCAGAAGGCGGCCTGAGCGAGCGCCCGTTCGCGGCGCCGTGCGTGGCAGGGCGCACGCGAGGCGCGCCCTGCCGACCTCACCCTCAGGCGCTGCCGAACAGGGCCAGCAGGTCGTGCTGGCTGACGTGCGGCTGCTTGGACTTGGTGTGCTTGCGGATGTAGCTGCCGTCGGGCAGCATGATCCATGCGGAAGCATTGTCGTGCAGATGCACCCGCAGGCTCTCCTTGATGACCCGCGCCTTCAGGACTTTGTCCAGCACCGGGAATGCCACCTCGACGCGACGGAACAGGTTGCGGTCCATCCAGTCCGCGCTGGACAGGTAGACCACCTCCGTGCCGCCGGCCAGGAAGTAATAGACCCGGTGATGCTCGAGGAAGCGCCCGACGATGGAGCGCACCGTGATGTGCTCCGACAGGCCCGGCACCCCTGGGCGCAGCGCGCACACCCCACGGATGATCAGGTCGATCTTCACGCCGGCGCGTGACGCCTTGTACAGCTCGTCGATGATGGATGGCTCCAGCAGCGCATTCATCTTGGCCATGATGCGCGCGGGCTTGCCGGCACGGGCGTTGCGGGCTTCCGCGCGGATGTGCTCCACCAGATTGCTCTGCATGGTGAACGGCGACTGCCACAGGTGATTCAGGCGGATGGTGCCCGCGGTGCCCGTTAGCAGCTGGAACACGTGCTGGACGTCCTCGCAGATCTTCTCGTTGGCAGTGAGCAGGCCAAAATCGGTGTACAGCCGCGCGGTGCGCGGATGATAGTTGCCGGTGCCCAGGTGCGCGTAGCGGCGCAGCTTGAACTGCTTGCTCTTGGCGCCTTCCAGTTCGCGGCGCACCATCAGCAGCATCTTGGCATGGCACTTGTGGCCAACTACGCCATAGACCACATGCGCGCCGGCGGATTCGAGCCGCTCGGCCCAGTTGATGTTGGTTTCCTCGTCAAAGCGCGCCAGCAGTTCCACCACCACAGTGACTTCCTTGCCATTGCGCGCCGCCGTCATCAGCGCCTCCATCACCGGCGACTCGTTGCCGGTGCGGTAGACGGTCTGCTTGATGGCTACGACGGCAGGGTCGACGGCGGCCTGCTGCAGCAGGTCGAGCACCGAGCTGAAGCTCTCGTAGGGATGGTGCAGCAGCACGTCCTGCTGGCGGATCGCATCGAACATCGAAGCGCCGGGCGCAAACACCTTGACCGGCGCCGGCACGTGCGGCGGGTACTTGAGGGCAGGGCGGTCGACCAGGTCGGGGATCTGCATCAGCCGCACCAGGTTGACCGGGCCGCTCACACGGTACACGTCCTGCTCGCCCAGGCCGGATTCGAGCAGCAGGCGGCGCGCCATGGCCGGCGGGGTATCGGACGAGATTTCCAGGCGCACGGTGTCGCCGAAGTGGCGGGTCGGCAGTTCGCCTTGCAGTGCTTCACGCAGGTCCGTGATATCGTCCTCCGACACGAACAGGTCAGAGTTGCGGGTGACGCGGAACTGATAGCAGCCGTTGACCTTGATCGCGGGGAACAGCTCATGCACGAAAGCTTGCATGAAGGACGACAGCAGCACAAATCCGTAGGGATAGCCCGAGAGCTCCTCGGGCATCCTGACTACGCGCGGCAGCGCGCGGGGCGCCTGCACGATGGCCAGGTCAGCCTCCCGGCCGAAGGCATCCTTGCCCGACAATTCAATGATGAAATTCAGGCTCTTGTTGAGCACCCGAGGGAAGGGGTGGGCCGGGTCCAGCGCGATCGGCGTCAGGACCGGGCCGAGCTCGCGCGTGAAGAAGCTGCGCGCCCATTCGCGCTGCGCCTCGTTCCAGGTGGAGGCGAGGTGAAAGAACACCCCTTCTTTCTCCAACAGGGGGAAAATCACGTTTTGCAGCATGTCATACTGCATGGCCACCAGCTTTTGCACGCGCTCCGTGACAATCTGGTATGCCTGCTGCAAGGAAAGGCCATCGGGCGTGATGCCGGAAGGATTGTCACGCATCTGCTCCTTCAAGCCGGCCATGCGGATCTCGAAGAACTCGTCCAGATTACTTGAAACAATACAAATGAATTTCAGACGTTCGAGCAGCGGCACGCTGGCGTCAGCTGCCTGTGCCATGACTCTCGTATTGAATTCCAGAATGCCCATTTCGCGGTTGAGCAGCGTGCCGGGTGGGCTTGTCGACATAGGCATGACCTTCTTTTGGTAATGCGGCGACTTTTTCATAGAATCATGTCAAATTGATGACAATGTGATTTTGTCACGATGCAGACATGATAAAGACATATTTTCTACGGTTGGGTGAGCCTGACTGCCCGACACCGTTATTTACGCCGCGGCTTGCGGCTTTTACCCACATTCCCCTACCGCGATGAACCAAACCCCTCGCTTGCTGGCCGCCGTCGACATGGGCTCAAACAGTTTCCGCCTGATGATCGGGCGGGTGGATGAGAGCCTGACCGCATCCGGGCCGGCCAGCCAGCTATTCCAGGTCGATGCGCTGCGCGAGCCGGTGCGCCTGGCCGCGGGCCTGACGCCAGACAAGTACCTGGACCAGCCGGCCCGCCGGCGCGGCATCGACGCCCTGCGGCGTTTCGGCGACCGCCTGCGCGATTTCTCCCCTGACCAGGTGCGGGCGGTGGCAACCAATACGCTGCGGGTAGCCAAGAACGCGTCGGAATTCCTGATCGAGGCCGAGCACGCGCTTGGATTCCCGATTGAAGTGATTGCCGGGCGCGAAGAAGCACGGTTGATCTACCTGGGCGCCTCGCACGATGCGCCGGCCTGTGCGGGCAACCGGCTGGTGGTCGATATCGGTGGCGGCTCAACCGAGTTCATCATCGGCAGCGGCTACACGTCCAAGCTGATGGAGAGCCTCTACATCGGCTGCGTCTCGCACAGCCGCCAGTTCTTCCCCAGCGGCAACGTCGATGACTACGCGATGAAGCAGGCGGAACTGGCCGCGCGCAGGGAGATCCAGGTGCTCGTGCGCCAGTACCGGGCGGCCGGCTGGCAGCAGGCGGTGGGTTCGTCCGGCACGGCGCGCGCGCTGGCCGAACTGATCGAGCTCAACGGCATGAACGACAACCCGGCCGAGCACGGCATCACCCGCGAAGGGCTGGAGCGACTCAAGCGCGCGCTGGTCAAGGCGGAGAACGCCAACCGGGTCAAGCTGGTGGGCCTGAAGGCGGACCGCATTCCCGTGCTGCCAGGTGGCCTGTCTATCATGCTCGGCGTGTTCGCCGAGCTCGACATCGATCGCATGGACGTCACCGACGGCGCGCTGCGCCTGGGTGTGCTTTACGACCTGCTGGGCCGCACGCACCACGAGGACATGCGCACCATCACGGTGGATCAGTTCATGCGCCGCTATGGCGTCGACCGCGCGCAAGCCCAGCGCGTGCGCCAGGCCGCGCTGGGCTTGCTGGCGCAGTTTCCCGAGCCGCGCAATGAGCGCCGCGACGACAACCTGGCACTGCTGGGCTGGGCCGGCGGGCTGCATGAGATCGGCATGACCATATCGCACAGCGGCTACCACAAGCACTCGGCGTACATCGCCACGCACGCCGACATGCCGGGCTTCTCGAAGACCGACCAGGCACGGCTGGCAACGCTGCTGCTCGGGCATGCCGGCAAGCTAGGCAAGCTTTCCGGCAGCGGCAAGTTCCTCGACTGGCGGATGCTCTTCAGCCTGCGCCTGGCGTTCGTGCTGTGCCGGCGCCGTGCCGACGAGCCGCTGCCCGAGATCACCGTGGGCCAGCGTTCGGATGCGCTGGACGAAGGGTTCGAGGTGCGCTTGCCCAAGGCCTGGATCGAGGCCAACCCGCTGGTCGAATACAGCCTGGCGCAGGAAGCCGACGAGTGGGAACGCATCGGCAAGCGCTACAAGGTGGTGTACGCCTAAGCAAAGCGCGGGGGCGGCCAGATGGCGGCCCCCGCTTCGACCAGCGGGGCAAGCCAATGCAGGCGGCGAGCGCCCGCACAGGCTCAGGCGTCGCGGTTCAGGCCAAGGAAGTGGCGCGCATAGCGGGGGTTCATGTCGTTCACGCGCAGCAGCGTGAGGAAGTCCGCCACGTTGAAGTCGGGATCCCACGCCGGCATGCCGCAAATTCGCGCGCCTAGCCGCAGGTAACCCTTGATCAGCGCCGGCGGCTCTACGTCCAGCGTCTGATTGAGCTCGTCGATCGGCAGAGGCAGGCGCGGGAACGCGTGATATTCGATCGGCGCCAGGGCGCGCTCGGCGAAGACCCGGTACAGGCTGGCCGCATAGTGGCCGCCATCGCTCATCGGCACGCTCGCGCATCCCAGCATCGACTCGATGCCCCAGCGCTGCAGGTACTCGCCCAGGCCGCCCCACAGCGCCATGATCACGCTGCCCGAGCGGTAGTCGCGGTGCACGCACGAGCGGCCCAGCTCCACCATCTTGGGCTTCAGGTGAGCCAGGCGCACCAGGTCGAACTCCGACTCGGCATAGAGGCAGCCGATGCGCTTGGCCTGGTGGGGCGCCATCACGCGGTAGGTACCGACCACTTTGAGCGTGGCTGTATCGCGCACGATCAGGTGGTCGCAATAGGCGTCGAACATATCCACGTCGAGTTCAGGCCTCGACGGGTTCAGCCTGGCGCCCATTTCTTCGGCGAAGACCTTGTAGCGCAGGCGCTGCGCTTCTTCTACTTCATCCTGGTGGCGCGCCCACGCCACACTGAAAGCAGGCTGGTCATGCGCTTGTTCATGTGTTTGTGCAGGTTGCTGGCGATGAAGACGCCTCCGCGCCGAATGGCCTGACAGGCCACTGGGCAGGGAATCGAACAACGGCTGGGTGGGCGTCGGGAGCTCTCGCATCAGTATGTCCTTTCGGTGACGAAACTGTTGCGGTCGAATGTAGAGAGGGCAGGTGACAGTGCCGTGAAGCGGTCGTGACGGTTCAGTGACAGCGGCCCGGAAAGCCGGGCCGCGCCGTTGCGGGGTGCAAAAAAATGCTAGAGAAACTCCGGATTGATGACAGCGCGCAACACGACCTGCGATTCGCTTTCGCGTGTGCGTCCCGACAGCCACCAGATGCCGCTCTTGCGCACGCTCCAGTTCATTTCCGAGCCCGCCAGCAGCAAGCTGGCAAGTTGGCCAAGCCAAGGCTGGTGCCCGACCAGCACGGTGTGCTCGGTGCCTTGGGGCCAGTCGATCGCGGCCAGCACCGCGCTGACATCGGCGCCCGGGGCAAGCTCGGGCAACACCTCTGCGTTCTCGCGCAGGGCGGCGGCGGTTTCGCGCGTACGCAGGGCCGGACTGCAGGCCACCCGCGTACCGGGAGGCAGATGGCTGCGCAGCCATGCGGCGGAGGCATCCGCCTGCTTATGTCCGCGTCTGGTCAGGGGGCGCTGCAGGTCGGCATTGCGGGAAAAGCCATGCGCACCAGACAACTCTTCGGCTTCGGCATGACGCCACAGGATCAGGTTCATGGGGGCGGTGTGCTCAAGCTAAGAGGGGAAGGGAGAAGGGAAAACGGGAAATGGATATTTCGAGTATGGCCACGCGCGCAGGTACGTGCAAGACGGGCAAACACCGGGCGGGAGCGCAGCATGGCACTGCCAAATGACACGCATGTGGCGAGTCATAAGTGGCGGAAGCGGTGGCAGCCTGGGGGGAAGCGATAGGGGGCGCGATGGCCGGCAAGCCACCCGCATCGACCCGCGCTCCACACCCAAGGCATCAGGATGGAATAGCCATCATGATTGTTTCAGTGGAGCCACTATTGCCGATGCGTGCGGGTGGCAATGGCCAGATGTTTCCCAGGGCGGGACCGCCGCGATGCGGTGCCCTGGAATGCGGTCTAGCGCAACGCTCGCCGTGGGCGAGCGTGGAAGAGATCAGACTTTGTGGCGGAAGTTGATGCGGCCCTTGGTCAAATCGTAGGGCGACATTTCCAGCGTCACGCGGTCACCAGCCAGAATGCGGATGCGGTGCTTCTGCATCTTGCCCGAGGCATAGGCCCAGATTTCCACGCCGTTTTCCAGCGTCACGCGGTAACGGTTGTCCGGCAGGGCTTCCGAGACAACACCGCCAAATTCGATAAGTTCTTCCTTAGCCAATCTTCTTCCTTTACGGCAGCCTTGGGCTGCATGAATTTAGGTAAATCCGGTGTGGCGAGCGCCGGCATGGCTGTATGCTCGCGAGGTCCGGGTGCCAGCAGTGACAAGCGCCGGCTTGCTTGGTTGCGCCTTGAAGTTGCGGGAGGCAAGCTGACCCGGACCGGCACGGCAAAAAAGCGCGTGCAAAAAAGTCCACGTTAGGGAATCGCCAGGGGGCGCGTCAGTGCCCGGCCGATTGCCTTGCCGGTTGCGGCCCAAGCTAATGCGGCCGTGCTACCGTGATAGGCGCGGGGGTAATGAAGCGGGCAAGATGTTCCCGGTGGCTTGCCGAACTGCGCTGGATACTGCGCAACAGTGTGATGGCTGCATTCCTCGGCAAGGGCGCCCGGTTACAGGGCATGCTGCATAAACCCCGGGCTAACGCGCGATTATATCATGGGTGTGCGGTTGAGGCGTGGCGCGCGCGTGGTCGTTCTACCCGGATATGCCCGCGAAAACAAGAGAAAAAGCCCGCCGCCGGGTGGGTTGCGGGCCTGAAAGTGGTGCGGGCGGTTCGCGGACCCGCCCGCTGCCAGTGTCTGTGTTTCAAGCGCGCAGGGGATCCCATATTCATGGCATTGCCATTGGGGTGCTGCGGTGCAGTGAAGTTGGCTGGCCGGCGCAGTGGCCGGCACTAACCCAGGAAAATCAGGCAACAAAAAAAGGCTTAGACCTTGCGGTCTAAGCCTTTGATCTTATTGCTAAATACTGGTCGGGGCGACATGATTCGAACATGCGACCCTCTGATCCCAAATCAGATGCGCTACCAGGCTGCGCTACGCCCCGAAGCCGTGGATTGTAGCCCGGCGTCGGGGGCGGGGTCAAATTTTACTTTTGCACCGACCCAGCGAGGCGCAGGCCGGTGTGGGGCTTGCCGTGGGATTTGATGGATAAAAGGTTCGCTTGACTTGGTCGCAAGCGCTGACATAATCCGCACACCGCAGCGGCCAGGCCCCGCGCCCGGTCAGGCGCGCAGGCAATCCGTGCCGCTAGCGGGACTGGCGCCGAACATGAGAATAAGAGTGCCCTCGCCACGATCGCGAGGCCCAGCCCCTGTCCGCCGGGGCGCATGAAGACGGTCAGAAGCTTAAAAAGAAAGAATGGCGAAAGCCTCGGGTCCGCGCGGGTCCCGGGGCGCATGGTGGCGTGACGGAACGCTGCCTGCCAAGTTGGACGGGGAAATCATGTTTCAGTCGCAGGTTAGTGTGCTGGTCGCGGGCCTTTTCGGGCTGCAGATGGCGGTGGTGTTCGCAGTCTTGCAGCGCACACCCGGCATGGGCCGCGCCGGTTTGAATTCTTGGGTGGCTGGCGCGTTGCTGGTCACCGCAGCCACCGTCTTGCTCGCTGCGCAGGACTATCTGCCGGAATGGCTTACGCTCGGTCTGGTGGATCTGGTCATGACGGCGGCTTTGTCCTTGATGGTCCATGGCACGCGCCGTTTTTTCGGCAAGCGCGGGGGGGCGGCCGCGCTTTGCTTGCTGAATCTTGCCGTGCTGGCCAATGCCGCCTACTTCGATTGGGCGGGCGTGTCGCCGGCGGAGCCGGCGCTCGTCTTTAGTCTGGCCAATACGTATCTTCCGCTGTCATTGCTGCGCGTGGTGGCGCCGCAAGTGCGCGCCAAGCGCGGCACCGGCCGCCTGGCGGCGCTGTCGCTCGGGCTGATCGCGCTCGCTTGCGCGGCCATGGGCCTCTATCAATCCATCGACCTCAAGCTGCTGCCCGCTGGCCTTGCCTGGCTGGCGAAGCGCCCGCCCCGGGAAACCTTTGCCGTCCTGCACGCCTTTGGCATTGTCAGCCTGGCCGTGAGCTTCGCGCTGCTTGCCCACGATAGCCTGCGCCGACGTCTGGAGCGCCGCGCCAGTTATGACGACCTGACTGACGTCCTGTCGCGCGGGCCCTATTGGGAGGCGCTGGAAGAGGCCTGCAAGCAAGCGGACCGCCAGCAACGCCCGCTGACTGTGGCGTTCATCGACCTGGATCATTTCAAGGCCATCAACGATCTCTATGGCCATCTGGCCGGCGACAGCGTGCTGCGCCACTTCAGCGGCCTGCTGCGCAAGTCGGTGCGCGCGGACGATTTCGTCGGCCGGCTGGGTGGGGAAGAGTTTGGCATCGTGATGCCCGGCACCGCGCTGGACCAGGGCCGGGCGATCAGCCTGCGCTTGAGTGCACTTGTGCGCACCACACCGTGCCCCTCCGAGCCGGATGCGATTTCCTATACGGTCAGCATCGGCATGGCCGAGCGGCTGCCGGGGGAGGGGGCTGATACGCTCATGCGCCGCGCCGACAACGCGCTCTACGATGCCAAGACCATGGGGCGCAACTGTGTGTCCACGCAGCCCATCGAGCGGCTTGCCGATATGGCGACGACACCGCGAATGCGGGTTTCGCAAGCCTCTTGAGCCGGGCTGTGCCAGACCACATGCCGACACGGTAGGATCGGCCGCGGGGCTGAGGTAGAATACCGGGCTTCGCATGCCAAGCGTTCAGCGGCATGCCAAGTCCTCTGCATTTCAGTAGTTCCTCCTGTCCGCCCTTAGCTCAGTTGGATAGAGCACTCGCCTTCTAAGCGAGCGGTCACACGTTCGAATCGTGTAGGGCGGACCATTTTCTCCCGCATTCCTCCATTCCTCAGCATTCTCCATCGCCCAGAGGCGCCATCGCATCGCGAACTCGAACGATGCGCTGCCGATGGCCGCCAGTCCGGTCTAATATTTCGGGGCTGCCGTGGTTTTTTCCGGCGCGGCGCCCTTGCCCGAGGCTATTCCCATGGCGAAGTTCAACACAGGTGCTGGCAGGAAGCTCCGTTACTGGCTGGCCGGAGGCGCGTGCCTGCTGATGCTGGCCGCCATTGCCCGCCATGCCTTGTTCCTGGCGGTCGAGGAGGATGCGTTCGAGCCCAAGCCGGCCGGCGTGGCTGACGCGATGACGCCGGACCGCCTGGGCGCCGCGTCGCGCCAGTTCGCGTTTGCCAGCGGCGCGCGCATGCTGCGCGCCTCTTGCGTCCTGGCTCAGGGCGGTGACGCGCCCGCCGTGCTGATCTACCACGGCGACGAGGAAAACTTGTCGGACTGGGCCAGCGCGCAGGCGTTGCTCTACCGCAATGGGATCTCGTCCTGCGTATTCGACTACAGCGGCTATGGCGCCAGCGGCGGCAAGCCCGGCGTGCTCAACCTGCATGAGGACGGCCTGGCCGCGTATGGACAGTTCCTCGCCATGACGCCGCGTGCCAGCCGGCGCTATGTGATGGGCTTTTCGCTGGGTTCCGGGGTGCTGTTGGACGTGATCTCCGCCTTGCGCCCGGCGCCCGCTGGCCTTGTGATTGCCGCCGGCTTCACATCCGCACGCGAGGCGGCGGTGGTGACCGGGCGGGTGCCGGCGTGGATGGCCAGGCTGCTTCCGGAACCGTGGGACAACGAGGACCAATTGCGAAAATCCATGCTGCCACTGCTGCTTGTGCACAGCCGCGCGGACGAAGTGATTCCCTTTGCCTATGCCGAGCGGCTGGAGCGCGCCGCCGGTGGCCCCAGCTGGCTGGTGGCGCTGTCGGCGCTGCCGCACGATGCGGCGATCCAGCCGGAGCGGCAGGACGCGTTCTGGGCGCCTATCGTCGCCTATCTGCGCTCGGGCCGCCTGGCCGGGCAGGGCGACGAATAGGCCGCGCGCGCTGTGCCGCCGGGCGGGCACGAAAAAGGGGCGTCGGCCAAAGCCGTACGCCCCTTTTTAGCAATGGCCGCCGCGCGAGGCGGCCGTGCCGGGATTACGCTTCTTCGGGCAGGCTCGCCCCTACCGTATTGAAGCCGGCATCCACGTAGGTGATCTCGCCGGTCACGCCGCTGGACAGGTCCGACAGCAGGAAGGCGGCCACGTTGCCGACCTCGTCGATGGTCACATTGCGGCGCAGCGGCGCTGCCTCCTCGATGTGGCCCAGCAGCTTGCCGAAGCCCTTGATGCCGGATGCGGCCAGGGTCTTGATCGGGCCGGCGGAAATGCCGTTGGCACGAATGCCGCGCGGGCCCACCGAAGCGGCCAGGTAGCGCACGCTGGCTTCCAGTGATGCCTTGGCCAGGCCCATGGTGTTGTAGTTCGGGACCACGCGCTCCGCGCCGAGGTAGGTCAGCGTCAGCAGCGAGGCCTTGTCGGACAGCATGGGCAAGGCGGCCTTGGCCAGCGCGGGGAAGCTGTAGGCGGAGATGTCGTGCGCGATGCGGAAGGATTCGCGCGAGAGGCCTTCCAGGAAGTCGCCGGCGATGGCTTCGCGCGGGGCGAAGCCGATCGAGTGCACCAGGCCATCGAGCTTGTCCCAGCTTTGGCCAAGCGCGGCGAAGGTGGCGGCGATCTGCTCGTCGCTGCCAACGTCGCAATCGAATACCAGGCTGCTGCCGAATTCCTTGGCAAAGTCGTTGATGCGGTCCTTGAACCGCTCGCCGACATAGGTGAAGGCGAGCTCGGCGCCTTCGCGCTTGCAGGCGGTTGCGATGCCGTAGGCGATCGAGCGATTGGACAGCAAACCGGTGATCAGGATTCGCTTACCTGCGAGAAATCCCATAACTTCTCCAATGATGTTCGAGGTGGACGGGCACGTTTCGTGCAATGGCGTCCGGGTTGCGGCGCGCACCGCGCGGCGGCTGCTTTTCAGCAGGCTGACGACCGGCAAAACAGCGGTGCCGCGTACTGGAATGTCCGGATGGCTGGATGCCAGCCGAACCCATGTAAAATTGTCTCATAACTTGACCGCGCCGCCGAAGGCTGCGGACGATCCGATTCAGGTGGAGGACCCAAACCGGATGCATATTCGCGCACGTAGACCGCTTCAGGCGGCATGGCAGCGCTTCCGCAYAGTTGCGGCGCTGGGCTGTGGATTAATAGCCCTGTGTACCGCGGGTTTTCCCTTGTCAGCCGGAGCCGCCCATGGCTTCGCACAGTATGGCGGCCTCAAGTATCCCGCCGATTTCACCCATTTCGACTACGCCAACCCGGACGCGCCGCGCGGCGGCACGCTGACGCTCGCCAACCCGGACCGCCGCACCAGCTTCGACAAGTTCAACCCGTTCACGCTCAAGGGTACCTCCGCCCCGGGCGTGAACGCGCTGATGTTCGAGTCGCTGTTGATTGCCAGCAGCGATGAAACGGCCAGCGCTTATGGCTTGCTGGCGGATGACGTGACCGTGGCGCCGGACGAATTGTCCGTTACCTTCCACATCCGGCCGCAGGCGCGTTTCAGCAATGGCGATCCGGTGCTGGCCGGCGACGTCAAGTACTCCTACGACATGCTGATGAGCAAGGCATCCAGCCCTGGCTACCGCAGCATGTGCACCGACGTGAAGGCCGTCACGGTGGTGGATTCGCGCACGGTACGGTTCGATTTCAGGCAGCGCAACATCGAGCTGCCGCTGATCGTTGGCTCCTTGCCGGTGTTCTCCAAGAAGTGGACCGCCACGGTGTCGTTTGACAAGCTGACCTTCGAGGATCCGGTGGCCAGCGGACCCTACCTGATCGAGCGCTACGATGCCGGGCGCGGCATTACCTTCAAGCGCGACCCGTCGTACTGGGGCAAAGACCTGGCGGTGCGTCGCGGCACCTTCAACTTCGACCGGGTGGTCTATCGCCTATACAAGGACGAGACCGCCAAGCTCGAAGCCTTCAAGGCTGGCGAGTTCGATGCCATCGTCGAGTACAAGGCCAAGAGCTGGGCCAAGAGCTACGAGGGCAAGCGCTTTTCCAATGGCGAACTGCTCAAGACCGATTTTCCGCACCGCAACGGAGCCGGCATGCAAGGCTTCGTCATGAACATGCGCAAGCCGATGTTCCAGGACGTGCGGGTGCGGCAGGCCCTGATCCTGGCGCTGGATTTCGAGTGGCTCAATCGCCAGCTGTTCTATGGCGCGTATCGCCGCCTCGATAGCTGGTTTTCCAACAGCGAGCTGGCCGCCAGCGCCACGTTCGACGGCCGGCCCGGCCCCGGCGAGCTGGAACTGCTGGAGCCGCTGCGCGCGCAACTGGTGCCCGAGGTGTTTGGCCCCATCGTGTCGATGCCCACAACCAATCCGCCGCGTTCGCTGCGCGACAACCTGCGCGATGCGCGCCGGTTGCTGGCACAGGCTGGCTGGACCTACGCGGATGGTGCACTGCGCAATGCCAAGGGCGAGCCTTTTGTCTTTGAGTTCCTGGACGACGGCGGGGCCATGAGCCGCGTCATCACCACCTACGTGCGCAACCTGGAAAAGCTGGGAATCGAGGTGAACCAGCGCACCACCGATTTCGCGCTGTACCAGAAGCGGCTGGAAGACTTCGACTTCGACATGGTGTCGATCCGTTTCCCCGATTCGCAGAGCCCSGGCAACGAGCTGCGCGACCGCTTCAACAGCGAGGCGGCCGGCACGCCCGGCTCCGACAATCTGTTTGGCCTGAAATCGCCGGCGATCGACCGCTTGGTGGACAATGTCCTGCACGCCCATACTCGCGAAGAACTGGTCAATGCCGGGCGCGCGCTGGACCGCGTGCTGATGCACGGCTACTACATCGTGCCCAACTGGTACAGCGCGTCGCATCGAGTGGCATACCGGAAAGAGCTGGTCTATCCGCAGCGCCTGCCGTACTACTACACGGCGGAAGGCTGGATCCTGAGCAACTGGTGGCGTGCCGACACCAAGCCAGCCGCACAATAAGCGCGACAAGGAAACAAGATGCTCGCCTATCTGCTCAAGCGCGTACTGTTGATGATCCCGACACTGCTCGGCGTCATCACCCTGACTTTCGCGGTGATCCAGTTCGTTCCGGGAGGGCCGGTCGAACAAATGATGCTGGAGCTCAAGGGACGGGGTGGCGGTGGCGGGGAGGCCAGCGGCGGCGGCGCGGAGTATCGCGGCCGGCGCGGCGTGGACCCCGACAAGATTAAGGAGATCCAGGCCCTGTATGGCTTCGACAAGCCGCCGCTGGAGCGCTATTTCATGATGCTCAAGCGCTTCGCCCAGTTTGACCTGGGGCAGAGCTATTTCCAGCACCGCAGCGTGTGGGAACTGGTGAAGTCGAAGATGCCGGTCTCGGTCAGCCTGGGGCTATGGACCTTTTTCCTGACCTACCTGATATCGGTGCCGCTCGGCATATCCAAGGCGATCCGGGCGGGCAGCCGCTTCGATGTCGTGACCAGCATGGTGGTGCTGGTGGGCTATGCCATTCCCGGCTTCGTGCTGGGCGTGCTGCTGCTGGTGCTGTTCGGAGGCGGTACCTTCGTGCAGTGGTTCCCCTTGCGCGGCCTCACATCGGATAACTGGGACCAGCTCACGCTGATGGGCAAGGTGATGGATTACCTGTGGCACCTCGTGCTGCCGATCACCGCCTCGGTGGTGGGCAGCTTCGCGGTCGTCACCATGCTGACCAAGAACGCGTTCCTGGAAGAGATCCGCAAGCAGTACGTCCTGACCGCCCGCGCCAAGGGGCTGGCGGAGCGGCGCGTGCTCTGGAAACACGTCTTCCGTAACGCGCTGATTCCGCTCGTGACCGGTTTTCCGGCGGCCTTCATCGGTGCTTTCTTCACCGGCTCGCTGCTGATCGAAACCCTGTTTTCGCTCGACGGGCTTGGCCTGCTGTCCTACGAGGCGGTGCTGCGGCGGGACTATCCTGTCGTGCTGGGCACGCTCTACCTGTTCACCTTGATCGGCCTGGTGACGCGGCTGATCTCCGACGTTTGCTATGTGATGGTCGACCCGCGCATCCACTTCGAGGCGGTGCACCGATGAAATTCAGCTCGCGCACGCTCCCCAACGGGCTGCCGCATTCCCTGTCACCGCGCCAGCGCGCCTGGCAGCGCTTTCGCCGAAATCGCCTGGGCTACTGGAGCCTGATCCTCTTCGTCGCCATCTTCCTGCTGAGCATGGTCGCCGAGACCCTGTCCAGCGACCGGCCGCTGGTGGTGAAGTACAAGGGCGAGTGGTATTTCCCCATCGTCAAGACCTACGCCGAGAGCACCTTCGACGGGGACTTTCCCACCAAGGCTGACTATCTCGATCCGTTTATCCACGACCGCATCACCAGCAACGGCAATTTCGCCATCTTCCCGCCCAACCGGTACTCATACGATTCGATCAACTATTTCTCCAAGGAGCCGAACCCGGCGCCGCCTTCCGCGGAGAACTGGCTGGGTACCGATGACCGCGGGCGCGATGTGCTGGCGCGGCTGCTCTATGGGTTCCGCGTCTCGGTGCTGTTCAGCCTGGCGCTGACGTTGATCGGCGTGGTGATCGGCACCTTGACGGGCGCGCTGATGGGTTTCTTTGGCGGGCGCTTCGATCTGATCTCGCAGCGCGCCATCGAAATCTGGAGCTCGATGCCCGAGCTCTACCTGCTGATCATCTTCGCGTCCATCTTCACGCCGAGCCTGGCGCTGCTGATCATCCTGCTTTCGCTGTTCGGCTGGATGGGTTTGTCCGACTACGTGCGCGCCGAGTTCTATCGCAACCGCTCGCTCGACTACGTCAAGGCGGCGCGGGCGCTGGGACTGTCCAATGTACAGATCATGTGGCGCCATATCCTGCCCAACAGCCTGACACCAGTCATCACCTTCCTGCCATTTCGCATGAGTGCAGCCATCCTGGCCCTGACCAGCCTCGACTTCCTCGGCCTTGGCGTGCCACCCACCACGCCGAGCCTGGGCGAGCTGCTGGCGCAAGGCAAGGCTAACCTCGACGCCTGGTGGATTTCCTTGTCGACCTTTGCCGTACTAGTGGTGACGCTGCTGCTGCTGACGTTCATGGGCGACGCGCTGCGCGACGCCTTCGATACGCGCCTGGGCCTGGCCCAGCTGCGCGGCCGTGTTGAGCCGAAGGCGCCAGAGGGTTCTCCCGCGGCCGAGGCGGTGTCATGAGCGCAATGCAACAAGCCACACAGGCCGCACAAGCCGCACGGGCCACGCAAGCCAGCGCCAACGACCCGACGCAACCCGCGCAAGCCAAGGGGGATGCCGGCGGCCCGCTGATGTGCATCGAACGCCTGTCGGTCACCTTCGGCCATGGCGAGGGTGCCACCCGGGCGGTGCGCGATGTCAGCTTCGACCTGCGCGCCGGCGAGCGCTTCGCGCTGGTGGGCGAGTCAGGCTCGGGCAAGACTGTCACGGCGCTGGCCATGCTGCGCCTGGTGGACGACGCGCGCTACCAGGGCTCGGTGCGTTTCGAGGGGCGCGACCTGCTCAAGGTGTCGGAGCGCGAGATGCGCGGCATCCGCGGCGCCGACATCGCCATGATCTTCCAGGAGCCGATGACGGCGCTCAATCCGCTTTACACGATTGGCAACCAGATCGTGGAGACGCTGGCGCTGCATGAGGGCCTGGACCGGCGCGCGGCGCGCGAGCGTGCCATCGCGTTGCTCGAGCGCACGGGCATCAGCGACGCCACGCACCGTTTCGACAGCTTTCCCCACCAGCTTTCGGGCGGCCAGCGCCAGCGCGCCATGATCGCCATGGCGCTGGCCTGCCGGCCCAAGCTGCTGCTGGCCGACGAGCCCACCACGGCGCTGGACGTTACCATCCGGGTCCAGATCCTGGAGTTGCTGCGCGACCTGCAGGCGGAGTTCGGCATGGCCGTGATGCTGATCACGCACGACCTCAACCTGGTGCGGGCCTTCGCCCAGCGAGTGGGGGTGATGGAGAAGGGCGTGCTGGTCGAGGTTGGCGAAACTGCCGCGGTCTTCGCAGCGCCCCAGCATCCTTACACCCGCAAGCTGATCGACAGCCGGCCGCGGCGCGAGGTGCTTCCGCTGGTCCCGCTAGCCCCCGTGTTGCTGGAGGCGCGCGGCCTGTGCGTGAACTATGCGCGCAAGCGCCGCGGCCTGGCCGGATGGTTTGGCCGCGACCAGTTTGCCGCCGTCAAGGACGTGAATTTCGCGCTGCGCGAGGGCGAGACCATCGGCATCGTGGGCGAGTCGGGCTCTGGCAAGACCACGTTGGCCCATGCGGTGCTGAACCTGCAGCGCCGCGGCGCCGGGGATATCCAGTTCCTGGGCAAGAGCCTGGACGAGGTCTCCCGGCGCGAGCGCAGCACCTTGCGCTCGCGCCTGCAGGTGGTGTTTCAGGATCCGTTCGGCTCGTTGTCGCCGCGCATGACCATCGAGCAGATCGTGGGGGAGGGCCTGGCCCTGCACCAGCCCGGCTTGTCGCGCGATGCCATGCGCCAGCGCGTCACCGAGGCGCTGCGAGAGGTAGGCATGGACCGCACTGCCCTGGGGCGGTATCCGCACGAGTTTTCCGGTGGCCAGCGCCAGCGCGTTGCCATCGCGCGCGTGCTGATCCTCAAGCCGCAGGTGCTGGTGCTCGACGAACCCACCTCGGCGCTCGACGTATCCATCCAGCAGCAGGTGCTGGCGCTCCTGACGCAATTGCAGCGCAAGTACAACCTGAGCTATCTCTTCATCAGCCACGATCTCGCCGTGATCCGCGCCATGGCGCACCGCGTCATCGTGATGAAGTCCGGCGAGGTGGTCGAAGCAGGGGATACCGAGGCCGTCCTGGGTGCTCCGCAGCACGCATACACCCGCAAGCTCATGATCGCGGCCGAAATTGGTGCGAGCGACCCGACGCCGCCACAAATTGGTGCAGCCGAGCTCAGGGTGTCACCCGATTGACCTGCGGTTGACATAATCAAACCGAGAAAGCATCTGCGACTTTCGTCGTATAGCCTTGATTGCAAAGCGTTTTATTTGAATTTTGTAACGAACTTTGACATGTGGATGACAACCTTATACCATCCGGCGAGAACTATTTTCGGGGGTGGTTAGCACGTCGCTTATGCGTGTGGCGAGTGGTTTGCATCACTTGGTCCGCTTTTTGCGTGCGAGTCATCCCATTGATTTCAAGCCCGCCCGGTGCGTTTTCCCGGGGCCGGTCAAGAACGATTCATCAGGAGAACCAATGCAGCGAATGCTTCATTCCCTGGCGCGCGGCGCCGTAGGAATTGCCATTGCCTGCGGTGCCACTCTATCGAATGGAGTGCTGGCTGATACGGTGTTCAAGGATCCCGACGCCCGCATCGATGCACGTACCGAACTGAGTGCAGACCCACATCCGGAAGGCAAGCGCGGCTTGCTCTCTTCGGTAATGAATTCCACCAGCCATGTGGCCAGCAAGGCCGGCGACCTGGTCATGAATGCCCTCGGACTGATTGGCGTGCGCTACCGCTTCGGTGGCAACAGCCCCGAATCGGGCCTGGACTGCAGCGGCTTCGTTCGCTACGTGTTCAATGACACCTTTGGCTTCGTGCTGCCGCGCCGCTCGGTCGAGATGAGCCAGGTCGGCACCACCGTGGCATCCAACGACCTGCGCCCCGGCGACCTGGTGTTCTTCAACACCATGCGCCACACCTTCTCGCATGTTGGCATCTATATTGGCGACAACAAGTTCGTGCACGCGCCGTCCACCGGCAGCAAGATCCGCGTCGACGACATGCGCGCCTCGTATTGGGTGACACGCTATAACGGTGCGCGCCGTATCGACGACGCGCCGCAGGACAGCGGCAGCGCCAACAACCTTGGCAATATGGTCGAAACCCTGAAGCGTTTCGATCCCAACGCAGTCAACCGCCCGCTCTACGGCGGCTGAACGGCTCGCGGACGCGGTCCGCGCCAGTCAACGAAAAAAGGACTGCCATGCAGTCCTTTTTTCGTTGGTGCCTCCCGCTCCTTACTGCGCGGCTACCGTTCCGGCGGGCCGCAGCCGTGCCTGGGCTAGCTTGTCGCGCAGGCTCGCCATCACGGCGGCGGCGGCTTGCTCGCCGGCCAGGATGGCGCGGTTGCGCGAGTTGAAGTCGCTGCCGCCCATGTCCGGCAGATCGGGGCGGATCACCACATCGGCTCGCGCCAGTGCCATCTTGCTGATCGACTGCCCCATGATGGCGGTGGTCTGCAGCAATACCCCGCTCTGGCCATTGCTTTTCTGGCTGGAAGGCTCGGCGGAGATATTCACGGCGATCACGAAGTCCGCGCCCATGGTGCGCGCGGAGTCCACCGGCACGGGCTCGACCAGGCCGCCGTCCACATAGTCGTGTCCCTGGATCGAGACCGGCTGGAACACCCCCGGCACGCTACTGGACGCGCGCACCGCCTGGCCCGTGTTGCCGCGCCGGAACAAGATGCCCTGGCCGGTCTTGAGATCGGTGGCAACGATGCCCAGCGGCAGCTTCATGGACTCGATGGGGCGATTGGCGATCAGCTTGTTCACATAGTTCTGCAGCGCCTCGCCCTTGAGCCAGCCGCCGAAACGGGTGCCGAAGGGCAGGGCCCAGTCGGCGATGGCGGCTTCGTCCATCGTCAGCGCCAGCTTGTTGAGCTGGAAGCCGCTCATGCCCGAGGCGTAGAGCGCTGCGACCACCGCACCCGCGCTGGTGCCGGTGACGAGGTCCGGGTGGATGCCCTGCGCCTCCAGCGCCTTGATCACGCCGATATGGGCAAAGCCGCGCGCGGCGCCGCCGCCAAGCGCGAGGCCAATCCTGATGGGGCGAGCTGGCGCCACGGGCACCAGGGACGGCACGGCCGGTGTTTCCGGTGTGGCGGTGAGGGTGCCCGGCTTGGGGCCAAAGGAGCAGGCGGCCAGCAGTGCTGCCGCGCCGGCGCCAAGGAAGTTGCGTCGTTGCATGGATAACCAGGGGATGAGAAGTGGCGTATTCGACGCGGCCAGCGCCACGACGGCAGGAATGTGCTGTCCGCGCTGGACACGCGTCCCACGCGACAGCATTCAGACCGGGCAGAGCATAAATGATTCCGCGCGGCCGGGCATCCTGGCGCCGGGCGGGGCGGGATACAGCGCCCTGCTTGCTATAATGCGGCGATCCTGTGCGATGCGAGAGCCTTGAACTCGCAGCGGCCTCCGCCGCAACTTAAACGTAACGACTGGGGTTTACCCTGAGTCGTCTCTGCAATGGTAGTTCCTCAGGCGTAGTGCCTGAGTATGAGCTGACGATCGTCATACTACGCCAGGGGCGGATGTCTTCGCCCATAAGGCGAAGGTGTGCGCGACGTTTTGACCCGCAAGAGTGGGTAAGAAGATCAGGGCGATAAGCTCTGTGCGTTATGGTTCGGTCGGAGCCAGCCGCGAGGCTGCCCCCGATAGAGAACCTGCTATGCGACTAGCAGTAGCCTAGGGAGACATGCGTCACTGGTGACGGTGGGGTGTGAAGCTTTCCTGACAATGTAGCCCCCGCAAGGGTGCGGTTCGTCCGTGAGGTAGAACTGTAGAGACTCCAAGCAGCACTGGGGTTGAGGAGCTAGGCTGACTGGCATGGGTAACTTAAGTGAACTGCTGATAAACGTCGTAAGCATTGCGGTGCCAAAGCTGCTGTTAGGCATCAACCAAAAGGTACGTGGTCGGTTATCCCGCTAGGATCTTGGGATACGTCGTCATTGGACCACCGGCGAATAGGCAGGCCCTAACCCGGTCTTGTAACGTGCAGGGAACGCAGTAAGCCCGTATGGCCGCCGAGACGCAGTTGACTTCGGCAGGCGAACCGTAAGGGACGCTGTCGGTTGTGCGGGTATGGGAGGTTGGAAAAAGCGAATGCCGGGCTGTAATGGTTCGGATAGGGGTTGCAACATCACTCCACGCGAAAGCGGGCAGACTTCCAACTGGTCTTTCGTCGCAAGACGAACTGACAGATCTCGCTTGAATGTGAAATTTTCCCCTAGGGGGCCAACGTGCCCCTTAGGGGGCAAGTTGTCTCTCTTGATGTTGGGGTAGCCCTCAAGATAGGAGAGCAGCATGGAAGTAATCATCTGCAAGGATGATTCTGCGCTTTCCGACGCATCGCGTAGCTGGGCGGCCATCAATTGGCGCAGAGTAGAGCGGAACGTTCGGGAGATGCAGGTCAGAATTGCGAAGGCAACAAAGGAAGGGGACTGGCGCAGGGTGAAAGCTCTGCAAAGGTCTCTGACCCGCTCGTGGTCCGCCAAAGCATCGGCGGTACGACGAGTGGCGGCAAACCGAGGTAAGCGAACGGCAGGCGTCGATCGCGAACTGTGGGATTCGCCTGAAGCCCGGTGGGAAGCCATTGGGCGGTTGAAGCGCCGAGGGTACCGACCTATGCCATTGAGGCGGGTCTTTATCCCTAAGGCCAACGGGAAGGAGCGCCCACTAGGCATTCCGACCATGTTGGATCGAGCCATGCAGGCCTTGTACCTGCTGGCGTTGGAACCAGTGTCCGAAGGGACGAGCGATCCGAACTCGTATGGGTTCCGGCTCAATCGTTCCACGTTGGATGCCATGTCCCAGCTATACGTGGCCTTGTCACAGAAGGTCTCAGCCCAATGGGTGCTGGAAGCGGATATCAAAGGCTGTTTCGACCATATCAGTCATGACTGGCTGGAGAGCAATGTCCGAATGGACAAAGCGATCCTGAGGAAGTGGCTGAAGGCTGGCGTGGTATTTCAGGGCCAGTTTCAGGCAACCGAGGCTGGAACGCCGCAGGGAGGCATCATCTCCCCGACATTGGCAAACGTAGCGCTGAATGGACTGGAAGAGCAACTGTTGAGCCATGTGACGGCAACGCTCGGGGTAGCCCAGTCTCGGAAGCTGAAGGTGAATGTAGTCCGATACGCAGATGACTTCGTGATCACCGGTTCCTCGCAAGAGATGCTGGCGAATGAAGTGAAACCGTGGGTAGAGCAGTTCCTTGCAGTACGGGGACTGACGCTTTCGACGGAGAAAACGCGAATCGTCAACATCGCACACGGCTTTGACTTTCTGGGGTGGAATTTCCGGAAGTACCTGGGAAAGCTACTCATCAAGCCAAGCAAGAAAAACGTGCAAACGTTCTATCGCAAGGTGAAGGCTGTCATCAGTGCTAACAAAGCGGTGCAGCAGGAGAAGCTCATCCTACTGCTGAACCCGTTGCTGAGGGGCTGGGCGCAGTATCACAGCCCGGTGGTGGCAAAAGCCACGTTCAACCGTCTGGAACACGACATATTTCGTGCTCTATGGCGGTGGGCGAAACGGAGGCACGCCAACAAGACGCCCACCTGGATTCGTAAGAAGTACTTTGCATCCAGGGGTGATCGAAGTTGGGTGTTTGGAACCACAGTAGTGAGAGACGACGGCAGTCAGGATAGGGTGGAGTTGTACTCGCTACCGCGAACACCCATCCGGCGCCACCAGAAAGTCCGAGGGGATTACCACCCCTTTGATCCGGCGCAGGAGAGGTATGGCGAGACCTTGCAGCAGAAGCGCATGTTGAATAGCATGTCGCACCGAAAGCAATGGATCAAGTTGTACATTTCACAGCACGGCTTGTGTGCGTTGTGCCAGTGCAGGATGACCAAAGAGACGGGGTGGCATGACCATCATATTGAGTATCGTGTACACGGTGGCTCGGACGCTCTAGGAAATCGGGTACTGTTGCATCCAGACTGTCACATCCAAGTACATAACCACGGTCTAACCGTTAAGAAACCGGCCCCCTCAATGTGAGGGGATTTCGAAAGGCTTGAGCCGTATGCGGGGAAACTCGCAAGTACGGTTCTTAGGGGGGGACGGGTCAGCAATGACCCTGTCCCTACCCGCCACACCCCGGCCTGCGCGCATTCGTGCGCGGGCTTTTTTGTTTCATTCCTCTATGACACAACAACGCGTCCGCACCCGCTTCGCGCCGAGCCCGACCGGCTTCATTCACCTCGGCAATATCCGCTCCGCGCTCTACCCCTGGGCCTTTGCGCGCCGCATGAAGGGCGATTTCATCCTGCGCATCGAGGACACGGACGTCGAGCGTTCTTCGCAGGAATCGGTGGACGTGATCCTGGAAGGCATGGCCTGGCTCGATCTCGATATCGACGAAGGCCCGTTCTACCAGATGGAGCGCATGGACCGCTATCGCGAGGTGGTCAAGCAGATGCTGGGCAGCGAGCTGGCCTATCCTTGCTACATGAGCACCGAAGAGCTGGACGCTCTGCGCGACGCGCAGCGCGAGCGCGGTGAGAAGCCGCGTTACAACGGGTTCTGGCGTCCCGAGCCGGGCAAGGTCCTGCCGGTGCCGCCGGCCGGTGTGCAGCCGGTGATCCGCTTCAAGAACCCGATTGGCGGCAGCGTGGTCTGGGACGATGCGGTCAAGGGCCGGATCGAAATCTCCAACGAGGAACTGGACGACCTGGTGATCGCGCGCCCGGACGGCACGCCGACCTATAACTTCTGCGTGGTGATCGACGATCTCGACATGCGCATCACCCACGTGATCCGCGGCGACGACCACGTTAACAACACCCCGCGCCAGATCAACATTATCCGTGCGCTGGGCGGCGTTGCCCCCGTGTACGCTCACCTGCCGACGGTGCTCAACGAGCAGGGCGAGAAGATGAGCAAGCGCCATGGCGCCATGCCCGTGACCGGCTACCGCGACGAAGGCTATCTGCCCGAGGCCGTCCTCAACTACCTGGCCCGCCTGGGCTGGGCGCACGGCGACGCCGAGATCTTTTCGCGCGAGCAGTTCGTGGAGTGGTTCGACCTGGAGCACCTGGGCAAGTCCCCGGCGCAGTACAACCCGGAAAAGCTGGCCTGGCTGAACAACCACTACATCAAGGTGGGCGACAACGCGCGCCTGGCCGGGTTGACCCAGCCATTCATCGAGGCGCTGGGCGGCAAGGTGGAGGGTGCAAGCCTGGAGGGCGTCATCGGGCTGGTGAAGGACCGTGCCAATACCCTGAAGGACGTGGCTCAGGCCGCGCTGCTGTTCTACCGCGGCGAGCCGCAGCCGGATCCAGCGCTCAAGGCAGAACACCTCAACGCCGACATCCTGCCGGCACTGCAGGCCCTGGCCACGCGGCTGGCGGCACTCACCGAGTGGAAGCGCGAGGAGATCAGCGCGGCCTTCAAGGCGGTGCTGGCCGAGTTTGGCCTGAAGATGCCCAAGCTGGCCATGCCGGTCCGCCTGCTGGTGGCGGGGCAGTTGCAGACGCCTGCCATCGATGCCGTGCTGGAGTTGTTTGGGCGCGATACGGTGCTGCGCCGCATCCAGGCCGGGCTTGCTTGAAATATTTTGCAGAAATTCCTGGCAGGGGCTTGCGCTCCTGCCAGGAATTCAGCATAATCTTGTTCTCCCTGCAGCGCGGACAAAAACCAAGCGGGCATAACGGATGGAAGCGATAAGAAGTAATCCCGCAGTAATGTGGATCGCAGAAAAAAGTTAAAAAAGGGGTTGCAAAAAAGCAAGGTTGTTTATATAATCTTGTCTTCGCTGAAACGAAGAAACAAACGCGAAACGCTGCGAAAGCAGCGGTGGTAAAAGAAGTAGGCGGTAACGTAGTACCATGGGGCTATAGCTCAGCTGGGAGAGCGCTTGCATGGCATGCAAGAGGTCAGCGGTTCGATCCCGCTTAGCTCCACCAAAATGCCGGAAGTTCGAGTGTAGTAAGTCGAAACTTCCAGGGTGCTGTGAAAATCTGGTTTTGAGATACTCACGGTGCCAGACGGAATAAGTCGAAAGACAAGTTTCTGTCCCCATCGTCTAGAGGCCTAGGACATCACCCTTTCACGGTGAGTACAGGGGTTCGAATCCCCTTGGGGACGCCAAATAACGAACGTAACCAAACGTTCGGTTTGTCGTCGAAAGCATCGCTGTCGGTGGCAAGTAAGAGTATGGAGTGGTAGTTCAGTTGGTTAGAATACCGGCCTGTCACGCCGGGGGTCGCGGGTTCGAGTCCCGTCCACTCCGCCAAAACTAAACCCGCATGGTTATGCCATGCGGGTTTTTTCTTTTGCTGCCCGGCATTCGCTCCGGCAGTTCCTGATAATCCCTGCTATTTGATTCGGCGCGCACACGGTGATGGCGTGGCGGCATTATGCCGGGCCATGCCTGCTAGCCAGGCAGGCATTATCGCGTTGTGGCTGGCGGCGGTCAGCGCTTGTTCGGCTATATATGCCCTCGTGCAGCTGAGATAATCCATCCGCTGCGCGTTCCAACGCTTGCTCAGCTTGCATCGCGCCGGCTGATTGTGACGAAGTAGCGCACCAGCAGCGAGCCGGCAATGGCCAGGCTGATGCTGTTGGCCAGCCAGAACCCCGCGGCCCCCCGTGTGAAGGCGGGCAGGGCATCGATCAAGCCAAAGCCCAGCACGTAGCCGCCCCCCAGGCCGACTCCCCAGAGCGACACTGCGTAGATCAAGGTCGGCACCAGTGCGATTTTGTAGGCGCGCAGGATGAATGCCGTCATGACCTGGACCGCGTCGAATGCCTGATAGAAGGCGATGAACAACATGAGAGGAAGGGCGGCGCGCACCACTGCCGGATCCTTAGCGTAGGCATGCAGCAGCGGTTCTCGCAGGATCCACAGCAGGCCGCCGACCATGATCGCCAGCACAGCCGCCAAGCAGATGCCGCGCCGGGCAATGCGGCGTGCGCTGTCCTGGTCGCGCGCGCCGATGGACTGTGCTACCAGCGTGGAGGTGGCGATCGCCAGCGACAGCGGCAACATATAAGCTACCGCCCCGAGGTTGGCAATGATCTGGTGGCCAGCCAGCACCACGGTGCCCATGCGCGTGATGAAGATCGACATCAGCGTGAACGACGTGATCTCGATCAGGTAGGTCAGCCCCATCGGCACGCCCAGGCGCAACAGTGCGCGGATCGGCCGCGCTTGTGGCCACGCCCAGCTGGAAAAGATCTGCAGAGGGCGGTAGGCCGCGTTGCGCCGCAGGATCAGGATGGCGGAGATGCACCAGATCCAGCTGATCAGCGCCGAGGCCAGCGCGCAGCCCGGCCCGCCCATCGGCGCCAGGCCGAAGCCGCCATCGATGAACCAGGCATTGAGCGGAATCTTTACCACCAGCCCGACGAGCTGCAGTACGGTCACCATGACCGGGCGCGACAAGGCGTTGTTGAGCGCGGAGTAGATGCGAAAGCCCAGTGCGGCTGGCAAGCCAAACGCCTGGATATGCAGGTAGTGTGTTGCCTTCTCGACCAGCTCCGGCGGTGCCTGGGCAAACTCCAGCAGCGGGCCGGGGAACAAGAGCAGCAACATGCCGGGGATGGCCAGCGCTAGTCCCAGCCAGGCGGCCTGCCTGACCTCGCTGCCAATTTCCGCTGCGCGCCCGGCGCCATGGAGCTGACCGGCGATCGGGGCAAGCGCCTGCAGCACGCCCATCAAGCTGATGTAGACCGTGATGTAGATGGACCCGCCCAGCCCCACGGCGGCCAGGTCGATGGCAGAGGCTCGCCCGGCCATGATGGTGTCGATCACGCCAAAGGCGATCACCGCAAGCTGGCCGACCAGGACCGGCGCGGCCAGCACGGAAATGCGGCGGATATCGTGGAACACGTTCATGCGGGCAGGCGCGGCGCAGCCACCTCAGGGGTGGCTTGGCAGCCGGCGTCCGGGCAGGCTGGGCCGGGGCGGCGCGGCCCGGGACATATCGACCAGGCGATACATGCGAAAGCGCTCGTCGCGATCGGAGGGGCGCCGGCCTTCCCAGATCAGGCGCCATTCGAAGTGCGAGATGCTGGTGGGCTCGCCGTAGTCGACGGGGTCGTGGCGCAGCAGGACGTCGCAGCCGTCCTCCGGGCCGCCAAAGCGGATATGGCCGAAATAGGCAAACGAGGCCAGCTGCGCGTCGCCCATGCGAATCGGCTGCACGCACTTATACGCCGTGGGCAGCGCCATCGAGGCGGCCTGGGCCACGTCGCGATAGGTCTTGCCGTAGTTGATCGATGGCATCCACAGCGTCATGGCCAGCACCCACATCAGCGTGGTGCCAGCGGCCGAGATCACCACCGGGCGCCAGATCTGCTTAGGCGCGCGCGACAGGCGCCAGCGCACGATCAGGACCCAGGCTGCCGTCACCAGCAGCGCATAGATGATCGCGCTGACAGTGAAATCTTGCTGGAAGCCCGGCAGCAGACGGTAGATATTGGCGGCGATGCGCGGCGGCTGGCCCGTCGTCCTGGCGATCCACATGAACCAGACGAAGCCGCCGAAGATGGTGAAGAAGAGCAGGGCGAACCAGTCGATCGCATTGATGGCGGCGCGCGTGAGCGTTGGCAACCCGAACGCGGCAAGCACGGCCATCGGCGGCAGCAGCAGGATGAACTGCACGTCGCCCGGCGCGCGCAGCAGAAACAGCAGCAGCAGCGGTGGCAGCAGCATCGCCAGGGGCAGCGCCACATGCGGCGCACGGCGCATGCCCGACCAGCTCAGCCAGGCCCAGCAGGCAATTGGCCACACCGGCCAGGTAAACAGCAGCAGGTTGCGCGCGATGAAGTTGAGCGCGGCGGCGTTCGGCGCGCCGTAGGTGCGGCGATCGTAGCGCGACCACTCGCGGATAAAGGTCACCGCGTCGTTGTGGTCGGTTGCGCCGAAGTAGGCGGCGGCCATCCAGGCTGCCACCAGCACCAGCGCCAGCGGCACGCTTGCCAGCAGCACGCGCGGCAGGGGCAGGGGCTTGCAGGCCAGGCCGCAGAGGATGACGGAGGCGAGCAAGACCAGCGGGATGACCGGCCCGCTGGACAGGGTCAGCGCGCCCAGGCCGACGCCCAGCCAGATGCCGCCCTGGATTGGCTTGTCCAGGCTGCGCACCATGCCATACAGGCTCATGGCGACAAAGCAAACTTGCCCAACCTGTGGCGTGGTTTCGTGGCCGCGCATGGCCAGGCCCACGCAGGCCAGAAAGATCAGCAGGGCGCCGTCGGCCAGCGTGCGGCCGTAGTCGCGCGCGTTGGGCTGGCCGCCGAAGACATAGGCGAAAGGCTGCACCTCGGCACGCCGGCCGAGCAGGTAGGTCGCGTACCAGATCAGTGCGCAGGTGCCGAAGTAAAAGAGTGCCGTGGCGATGCGCGACGCGTCCGGCGCGCCGAGCCAGCCGCCAAACAGGCGGATCATCAGGGCGCCAACCCAGAACACCAGCGGGCCGTCTTCGCCATAAGGGCGGCCCACGATATTGGGCATCAGCCAGTCCTGGGTGCCGCCGGTGGCCAGTTGCCACATCACGCCGAAGCCGGCCGCATCCTCGTTTTTCCACGGATCGCGGCCGAACAGGCCAGCCAGGCCGTAAATGATGCAGATGGCCAGCAACAGTGCGCGCGGAAGCGTACCGGTGGCGGCTGCGGTCAGGTGGACACGGGAAGTCTTGGCTGCGCTCATTGATTGGTGGGTCTTGGGGGCCGCCGGGGCGGGGCGCTCCCGGTTAGCTGCATCCGGAGGGCGCCGGTTGGTGCCGATCGCGCGGAGGCTGCAAAAGCAAAGAGGCAGCCGATGCTGCCTCTTTGCTTGGGTGCGCGGCGCCGGAGCATTTTGTCCGAGGCCATGCAGCGAGCGGGCTCGCGGCGAATTACTTCGCGGTGAGCTTGTTCAGCTTGCTGCCGAACTTCTGACGGAACTTCTCGACGCGGCCGGCCGTGTCCATGATCTTCTGGGTGCCGGTGTAGAACGGGTGCGATTCCGACGACACTTCGATCTTGGCCAGCGGGTATTCCTTGCCGTCGCGGGTGATGGTGTCGCGCGTCTGGATGGTCGAGCGGGTCACAAAGCTGAAGTCGTTCGACACGTCGAGGAATACGACTTCGCGATAATTCGGGTGAATGCCTTCTTTCATGGTGTTTCCTTTCAGGTTGGGTAGCCAGTCCGTTGTTTGCCGTGCTGCTGCTGCTGCCATTGCCAAAAGCGCTAAAAAAAGCACCAGAAGCTGGATGCGCTGATTGCACTGGCAGCGTTGCGGCGAACGAACCACTTGCCGATAACGGACAATCCGGGATTATCGCAGAAAAACAAAAAGCTGGGCAAGTTTTGAGTGCGCGATGCGCACGGCGGCCGGGGGCGCCGAGAGGTTGATCTTCGATCACATGGAGGCTGGATCCTGGCGATAGAACGCCGCGAGCGAATCATAGAGGGCTGGCCAGTGCCTGCGCAGGCCGCCCGGCTCGACAAAGAAGGTTTCCGAGGCCACCGCGAAGAACTCGCTGGGCGCTTCACAGCCATATGGGTCGATCACCCGCAGCGCCGGCGGCAGCCGTTCCGGATGGTCCCAGGCATGGTCGGACTGCTGCTCGCACGCATCCGCGAAGCGGTCGTACTCGGTGAGGAAGGTCTCGGCCCACTGCTCGCGGTCGATGCCCGGATGGAGCACGCGAGAGAAGGGCGGCACGCCGTCCGGCTCGCCGTCGAGCATGTCGAGCTTGTGGGCGAACTCGTGGATGACCACGTTGTAGGTGTCGTCGGGGTGGTGGGCATGGCGCGCATTCAGTCCGGCGCCGGGCGCCTGCACATCGGGCCAGGAGAGGATGACTGGCCCGTGTTCCCAGGCTTCACCACTGGCTTCCTCAACCACGCCATGCACCAGCCCGATGTCATCCTCGACGGTACGGCGGATGACGAACTCGCCGGGGTAGAGCACGATGCCGCGCCAGCCGCGATACCACTCGATGCCCAGCTTGAGAATGGGCACGCAGGCTTGCAGCGCGACGCTCGTCACCATCTCGTCGGTGAGCGGCAGGTCGTGCGCGGTGGAGTATTCCTTTTCGGCGATGAACAATGTGGCGAGCTCGCGCAAGGCGGCGAGATCGGCGGCGCCGTAGCGCTGCACGAACGGCAGCTTGGCCACCGTGTGCGTCCACAGCGCGTCGGGAATCGCGTAGTGTTCGAGTTTGCGCACGCGCGAGCGCGCGCGCAGGAAGTGGCTCAGTCGGCCGAACATGGGACTCCTGCAGGCACAGGGCGGAAACGCAGAAGGGCGCGCCGAGGCGCGCCCTTCCAGTGCAGTGCCAGCGCGCGAACCGCGGCGCGCGGCATAGCGAACGATCAGCCGCCTCTGCGCATCATATCGAAAAACTCGGCGTTGTTCTTGGTCGCCTTCATCTTGTCGAGAATGAATTCCATGGCCTGCACTTCGTCCATGTCCGAGATGAACTTGCGCAGCACCCAGACCTTTTGCAGGATCTCGGGCTTGATCAGCAGTTCTTCGCGGCGGGTGCCGGACTTGTTCAGGTTGATCGACGGATAGACGCGCTTTTCCGCCAGGCGGCGTTCCAGGTGCACTTCCATGTTGCCGGTGCCCTTGAACTCTTCGTAGATCACGTCGTCCATGCGGCTGCCGGTTTCGATCAGCGCGGTGGCGATGATGGTCAGCGAGCCGCCTTCTTCCAGGTTACGCGCAGCGCCGAAGAAGCGCTTGGGGCGTTGCAGCGCGTTGGCGTCCACACCACCAGTCAGCACCTTGCCCGAGGCCGGCACCACCGTGTTATAGGCACGTGCCAGGCGGGTGATCGAGTCCAGCAGGATCACCACGTCACGCTTGAGCTCGACAAGGCGCTTGGCCTTTTCGATCACCATTTCAGCGACCTGCACGTGGCGGATGGCAGGTTCGTCGAAGGTCGACGCCACCACTTCACCGCGCACCGAGCGCATCATTTCGGTCACTTCTTCCGGGCGTTCGTCGATCAGCAGCACGAACAGGTCCGCTTCCGGATGGTTGTTCGCAATCGCGTGGGCGATGTGCTGCAGCATCACGGTCTTGCCGGACTTGGGCGAAGACACCAGCAGGGCGCGCTGGCCGCGGCCGATCGGCGCGATCATGTCGATGATTCGGCCGGTGATGTTTTCCTCGGCGCGGATTTCGCGCTCCAGCGTCAGCGGCCGGTTCGGGTGCAGCGGCGTCAGGTTCTCGAACATGATGCGGTTCTTGACCGCTTCAGGCGCTTGACCGTTGACCTTGTCCACCTTCACCAGTGCGAAATAGCGCTCGCCGTCCTTGGGGGTCCGTACTTCGCCCTCGATCGTGTCGCCGGTATGCAGGTTGAAGCGGCGGATCTGCGAAGGGCTGATGTAGATGTCGTCCGTGCTTGCCAGGTAGGAGGTCTCGGGCGAGCGCAGGAAGCCGAAGCCGTCCGGCAGGACTTCCAGGGTGCCGTCACCAAAGATGATTTCGCCCAGCTTGGCGCGCTTCTTCAGGATCGCAAACATCAGCTCCTGTTTGCGCATCCGTTGTGCGTTGTCGATCTCGAGGGTCGCGGCCATTTCGAGAAGCGCAGACACGTGAAGCGATTTGAGTTCTGTCAGGTGCATAGACGAGGGGTACAGAGGCGCCCGGACGGGCTGGACCTAAAGGAGGGGGAGGAAATGAGCGAACGCTCGGGGAAGTTGTTGATGCCATCTTAGCACAATCCGGACGGTGCGCCAGGGAAGGCGCACGCACGTCGGATTGTGGCTACACCGGGGGCACGCCTGATGGCGCCGCGCCCCGGGCCGGCATATTACAGATTGCCGTCGAGGAATGCGGTCAGTTGCGACTTGGACAGCGCGCCGACCTTTTGCGCGGCAACCGCGCCATTCTTGAACAGGATCAGCGTGGGGATGCCGCGAATGCCGAACTTGGCCGGCACTTGCTGGTTCTCATCGACGTTGATCTTTGCGATCTGCAGCTTGTCGCCGTAGTCCTTGGCCACTTCGTCCAGGATCGGGGCGATCATCTTGCAAGGACCGCACCATTCTGCCCAGAAGTCGAGCAGGACAGGCTTGTCGGACTGGAGCACGTCTGCGTCGAAGGAGGCGTCGCTCACATACTTGATTTGTTCACTCATGGCGGAAAACCTCTGGTTTCGCTCTGTTTAATTTGAAGGCGGGATTTGCCGAACCGCTACATTACACGAGTTTGCGCATAGCTGTAGCCAGGCGCTTTACCCGGTGCGGGCTTGTCCCGAGCGACGGGACAGCCACGATTGGCGGGATGCTGCTCATATGTTACCAGTTGATGGGAATTCAATACCCTGCCCATCAGCCCCACGGTGCGCTGCCGTACGCGGTGATGAAACCCGGCCGATGCGGCAGCGTGTAGCGCCATTCTGCCCGCGAAGCCAAGCCTGGTGGGATGATTGTATTAATCGGCGCAAGAGCTTTTATCAATCGGGAGCCGCGCCGAAGCTCGCCGCCAGGCACCTGATATGTGGCTTATGAGTAACGCCGCCACGGCTTTGATACGCGGCGCGAGGGCCTTGCGCAAACGCAATCCCATGCGATGCAAAGGTCGCGCGGCGCCCCCGGGCGCGTAGAATAGAATCACGCGCCTGGCCTCGGCCCGGCGCCTTCCCGCGCAACAGACAAGGCTACAAACCATGACGCCAGACACCCCTTCCAAGCCGGATCCGCAGCAACCCCCCGAAGTGGAACACTTGAGCGACGCGCTGGATCACATCAATGCCGCTGTCGAGCAAGAGAGCATTGCCGGCGGCGCGGCCAAGGGCCTCCTTTACAGTGTCATCGAGACCTTGGGTGCGCTGGTGGGCGACCCCGACCTGCCAGAGCACGCACGCTCCGGCTACCAGGGCCTGCTGGAGACCGCGCGCGAAATCCGCTCGCGCCTCGAGGCCGGCAGCCACTGAAGGCGCTCCGGGCTCTCCGGTTATTCCCGCGTTTTTCGCGCATCCCGTGCGCGATGCCCGGGTGCGCGCGCTGACCGCCGCGCGCCTTCTCGCCATGGCATCCGATCCGGCCGTTACTCTCGCTTCATGACCTCGCTGCAATTTCGTCCCGGCCCCGACTTCCTGCCGCAGGCCGCCGCCGCGGCCTGGTATTTCCTCGACCATTGCGGGGAGCAGCAAGCCGCCGCGCATGTGGTGGTGCCCACCGCCGCGCAGATCCCCGGTGTGCGCCAGGCGCTGGATGCCGCCGCGCGCGCGGCCGGCAAGCCGCGGCTGCTGCCGCGGGTGGTCACCATTGGCCACTGGCTGCTCGACCTGCCGCCCGACCCGATCCCGGTGCGCAGCCATGCTGCGCGGCTGCTGGCCGTGCAGCAGGCCATTCGTGCGCAGGACTGGCTGCGGCGCGCATTTGGTGCGCAGACCGAGGCTGCGGCATGGGGGCTGGCGCAGACGCTGCTCGCCATCAGCGACGAACTGAGCGCGCGCTGGCTCGACGACGATGCCATCCGCGATGAAGACGTCGACGGGGACGATCGCGCGGCCCTGCTGCAGGGCGCGCTGGAGCGGACCTACGCGCATCTGTCCTCGCGTTTCCTCGGTGAGGAAGCCCGCATCGTGATGGCCTTCTGGCAAGCCCTGTCCGGCCCGGACGATCCGATGCCCGCGCGCCGCCGCACGCTGCATCGGCTGGCCCAGCACCTGGACGGGCCGGTCATCTGGCTCGGGCCGACGCCGCCCCAGCCGATCGAGGAAGCGTTCCTGCGGCAGGCCGCCGAGCTCGTGCCGGTGATCCGCATCGGCTATGACTGGACCGCGCAGCTAGCGCAGGCGCAGGGCAGCGCGCTCGATGCCGATCTGGGTGATGAGGACGGGGAGCTCGGCTGGTACGACACCTTGCTGGCACTGTGGCCCGAGGCGCGGCTGCCTGGCAAGAACGAAGCGGCCGCGCGCCGCGCGCCACGCAGCCTGCCGGCCGAGCGCCCGCGCGTGCGCGTGATCGGCAGCGCGCGCTTCGAGGACGAGGCCGGCGCTGCCGCCGAGCAACTGGTGCAGTGGCTCAACGAAGGCCGCCGCCACGTGGCGCTGGTGGCGCACGATCGCGTAGTAGCGCGGCGCGCGCGCGCGTTGCTGGCGCGGGCCGGTGCGCCGGTGCGCGACGAAACCGGCTGGAAGCTCTCGACCACGCGAGCCGCGGCTGCGCTGATGCGATGGTTCGACCTGCTCAACCAGGACGGCGATACCTCGGCCCTGCTCGACCTGCTAAAGAGCCCGTTCTGCCTGCCCGGCTTTGTGCTACGGGGGGAGGCCATTGCCGCGCTTGAGCGGCAGATCCGGCGCGATGGCATCACGGGTGGCTGGCGCCGCTTGCAGCAGCGCTTCCGTCCCGACACGGCTGGCCAGGCCACCGGCGATAGCAATGCCGCCGACGCCGCGCAAGATGACGCCGCACAAGACGACGCCCGCCGCGCCGCCCGGCAGGCCGCTTGCGAGCTGGTGCAGCACCTTGCGGCCGAAGCCGGCGCCTGGCCGCGCGGCAACGCGCAGCACCCGGTCTCGACCTGGCTGGAACGCCTCGATGCCATGCTGGAGGTGCTCGGCATGCGCGAGGCGTTGTCGGCCGACGATGCGGGCACGCAATTGCTCGACGCGCTGGCGCGCCTTGCCGATCTGCCGCAGGACGAGACGGGTGCGGGCGCCACGCTCAATCTCGGCGAATTCCGCTCCATGCTGTCAGCCTTGCTGGAGTCGGTTGCCTACAAGGAGCCCTCGGCCAGCGGCGCCGCGCGCATCACCATCCTGCCGCTTAACGGCGCGCGCATGCGCCGCTTCGACGGGGTCGTGGTGGTGGGGTGCGACGACACGCAGCTTCCCTCCAGTGCGGCCGAGCTGATGTTTTTTTCCAACCAGATGCGGCGCGAGCTCGGACTGGAAGACCGCGAGGTGCGCTTTGCCCAGCAGGCACGCGATCTGGCCGAGGTCTTGCTGAACAACGACGACGTGGTGCTCACCTGGCAGCGCCTTGGCGCGCGTGGCGAGCCCAAGCATGTGTCGGGCTGGATCGAGCGGCTCAGCGCGCTGTGCTCGCGCGCGGGCGCGCCGATCGAGGCGAGCGCGCTGCCGGTGCTGCACGAGACCTTCGCCGAAGCCGGCGGCATGCCCGCGCCGGCGGCATCGGAGCTGGTGCCTGCGCGCTGGAGCGCGCAGGCGTACAACATGCTGCGCCGCTGTCCCTACCAGTTCTTTGCCGGCCGCATGCTTGGGCTGGCGGGGCTGGAAGTCGTCAGCGACGACCTGGAAAAACGCGACATCGGCGAGCTGCTGCACCGCGTGCTGCTGCGCTACCACCGCGAAGCGTCGCAGGAGGGCTTGCGCCGTGAAGACGCTCGCCTGGCGCGCCTGCGCGAGATTTCCGATCACGAGTTCGGCGCGCTGATGAAGGAAGACGGCAACGCCATCGGCTACTACCGCCGCTGGTGCGAAGTGCTGCCTTCCTACGTGGCATGGCAGGCGGAGCGCGAGGCGCAGGGCTGGTTCTGGGACGATGGCGAGCTCGACGCCACTGTCGACCTGCCTATGCCCGACGGCCAGCCGCTGCGCGTCAATGGCCGCATCGACCGGCTCGATCGCGCGCGCGACGGCAGCCGTGCGGTGCTCGATTACAAGACCCAGACCGTGCTGCGCTTGAAGCGCAAGGTCGGGGACGTGGAAGAGGATTGCCAGTTGCCGTTTTATGGATTGCTGCGCGCCGACGTTGCCGCCGGCAGCTGGGTGGCGCTCGAAGGCGCGAAGGACGGGCCGCCGGCGCCCCAGCGCGAAGTGAGCCTGCCTGACTTCGACGCCGCAGTGGCGTGGCTCGAACAACAACTGCGCAGCGACGTGATGCGCCTGCGCCAGGACGCGCCGCTGGCGGCCTTCGGCGACGCCAGCGCATGCACCTACTGCACCGCCCGCGGCCTGTGCCGCAAGGGCTTCTGGGAAAGCACGGCGTTGCCGCCGGGTATCGGGGGCCGCGCATGAGCATCCACGCCTATCTGCGCGATGGCCAGCCGGTGGCCGAGGCCGAGTTCACGCGCGCGGCTTGCGACCCCGCCAGCTCCGTGGTGGTCGAGGCTTGCGCGGGCAGCGGCAAGACCTGGCTGCTGGTGGCGCGCTTGCTGCGGCTGCTGCTGGCCGGCGCGGCGCCGCACGAGATCCTCGCCATCACCTTCACGCGCAAGGCCGCGGAGGAAATGCGAGAGCGCTTGCTGGAAGTGCTGGCGCAACTCGCGCGCGACGATGACGACGCGGTGATCGCCGCGCTCACGCAGCGCGGGCTGTCGCCCGATGGCGCACGCGCCGCGCTGCCGCGCGCGCGTGGCCTGCATGCGCAGGTGCTGGCCGCGCCCGGGCGCATGGCCATCGATACCTTCCACGGCTGGTTTGGCACGTTGCTGCGCGGCGCGCCGCTGGCGTCGGGCATCGTGCCGGGCGCCACGCTGCGCGAAGACGCGCTGCGCATGAAGCGCGAGGCCTGGGCGCCGTTCTGGCAGGCCCTGGCCACGCCGCCGTACGCCAACCTGCGCGTCGCCTTCGAGCGGCTGGTGGATGCCATCGGCGAGTTCCAGGCGCGAGCCTTGCTCGACGCCATGTTCCACGCGCGCAGCGAGTGGTTTGCGTTCCGCGAAAGCGCCGATCCCGCTGAGACGCTCGCCGCGGACCTGGGCGAGGATGCCCAGGTCGACGTGCTGCTGGAAGTGCTGGCCGATGACGGCTGGCTTGACACTTGCCAGGGCATGGCGTCGCAACTGGGCCGGGGCGGCAAGACCGAGCAGGCTCACGCTATGCGCCTGGCCGATGCGATCCTGGAGATCCGCGCTTGGCGCGAGGCAGGCGCCGAAGGGGGCGAGCCCGCGGAGCGCACCTTCGCGATATTGCGCGACGCGTTTTTCACCGCCGCCGGCAAGCCGCGCTCGCTACGCGCCACCACGGCGCTGACCAAGGCGCTCGGTGGTGAGGCGATGGTCGATGCGTTCCTCGCCGGGCACGGCGACATGTGCGCCGCGCTGGAGCAGATCGCGCAACGCCGCTGCGAGGCTGCGGTGCTGGCGGTCAACCTGGCGCTGTACGAGCTGGGCGACGCGCTGCTGACGCGCTACCAGCACCACAAGTCCGAGCAGCGCGCGATGGACTTTGCCGACCTCGAGTGGCTGGCCGCGCGGCTGATGCGCGACGAAGAGACCGCGACCTACCTGCAGGTCCGGCTCGATGCGCGCTACCGTCACCTGTTGCTCGACGAGTTCCAGGACACCAACCCGCTGCAATGGCGCATCCTGCAAGGCTGGCTGGCCGGCTACGCAGGCCTGGGTGAGCGGCCCACGGTATTCCTGGTGGGCGATCCCAAGCAATCGATCTATCGCTTCCGCCGCGCCGATGCGCGCCTGTTCCAGACCGCCGGCGAGATGCTGCAGTCGGGTTTCGGCGCCACCGTGCTGCGGACCAACCGCACCCGCCGTAACCGCCCGGAAGTGCTCGATTGGGTCAACGCGGTGTTCGACACCGCGCGCGCCGATGGGCGCTATCCGCTGTTCGAGACGCAGACGACCGCGCTGCACGAGCCCGGCGGCCCGGTGTGGCTGTTGCCGCTGGTCGAGCCCGAGGCGGAGCCGGCACCGCAGGACGACGCGGCTGGCGATGACGATGAGGCCGCGCGGGACTCCGCCACGCACCGCGATACGCTGACGCAGCCGCGCCAGCACGAAGGCGATTCGCTGCGGCTCGAAGAGGGCCGGCGCGTGGCGGCCTGGCTAAAGCATGTCCGCGCCACTGTGCCGGTTGCCGACAGCAATGGCCCGCGGCCCGCGCGCTGGAGCGATGTGCACTTGCTGGTGCGCCGCAAGACCCATCTGGCGGAGTACGAGCGTGCTTTCCGCGAGGCTGGCATTCCCTGCCTGAGCCCGCGCCGCGGCGGCTTGCTGGCCACGCTGGAAGCGCTCGACCTGTCCGCGCTGCTGGCGTTCCTGATGACACCGGAGTCTGACCTGGACCTGGCCCATGTGCTCAAGAGCCCGCTGGTGGGCGCGACCGACGAGGACCTGATCGCCATCGCGCAGATGGCCCAGGCGGGCGAGGCGCGGCCAGGCTGGTGGGCCTGCCTGCGGGAGCAGGGGCTGCCCGAGTTCGGCAGCCCGGCACTGCGCGATGGTGTCGCGCGCCTGCGCCACTGGCTGGAGGTGGCGCCGCATCGGCCGGTGCATGACCTGATCGACCACATCTACCATGGCGGCGAAGTGCGCCGGCGCTACGCCGAGGCCGCGCCGGCCGAGATCCGCGACCAGGTACTGGCCAACCTCGATGCCTTCCTCAAGCTCTCGCTCGACCTCGATGGCGGGCGCTACCCGAGCCTGCCCAAGTTTATTGACGAGTTACAGGAAATCCGGCGCGGCGAAGAAGGCGAAAGCCCGGATGAAGGCGGCATGGCCGATAGCGCCGAAGACGCGGAAGGCGAAGCCGATGCCGATGCCGACGACGCTACCGACAATGCGCAGGACGCGGTCCACATTCTCACCGTGCACGCCGCCAAGGGGCTGGAGGCCCCGTTCGTCGTGCTGCTGGACGCCAACCACAGCGACGCCGCCGCGGACCGGGGCGGCATCCTGATCGACTGGCCGCCGTCCTCGGCCGTGCCGGTGCATTTTTCCGCCTATGGCAAGCGCAGCACGCGCGGGCTCGCTCGCGCGCCGTTGTTCGAGGCTGAGGCCGCCTTGGCGGAGCGCGAGAATTGGAACCTGCTCTATGTGGCGATGACGCGTGCGCGCCAGGGGTTGCTGGTGAGCGGCGTCAAGGGGCGCGCATCGCGCAGCGCCGATAGCGCCGAGGGCAACCGCGAGATCGCCGGCAGCTGGTATGCGCGGCTGCTTGCGGCCGGCGTCGGCGTGGAAGTCGAGCCCTTTCCGGCGGCCACCGCGCAGGACGTGGCGGATGCCACCGCCAGCAATGATGCGCGCGTGCGCTTTACCGATTTTCGCCAGCGTTACCGTGAAGCGGCCGAGAGCCTGGCGCCGGTGCTGGCGTGGGAAGACGAGGAAGCGGAGCAGGGCGCTGCCCCCGGTGAGGATGGCGGCCATACCATCGTGTTCGATGCCGACGCGGCGCGCCATGGCGAGCTGCTGCATGCGCTGCTCGAACGCGTGACACGCTATCCGGAGGCGTTCGAGGGCTTGCCCACGCCCGAGGTGGTGATGCGCTGGTTCCCGCTGGCGGGCGCCGGCACGGCGCAGGCGCGCACGCTGTGGCGGGACCAGGCGCATGCCGCGGTCGAAGGCGCGCGGCTGATGCTGGAAGCGCCGGCATTGCGGCCGTTGCTGTTCCCGCAGGCCGCGCTCAGCGCCCGCAACGAGGTCGAGCTTTACGACGCGCGCGGCCGCCTGCTGCGGATCGACCGCCTGGTGGAGTTTGCCGATCGGGTGGTGATCATCGATTACAAGCTGCGCCTGCTGCCGCAGGAGCACGCGGCCTACGCGCAGCAGCTCGCGGGCTATGTGGCAGCGGTCAGGCCGATGTTCCCCGGGCGGCGGGTCGAGGCCGGCGTGGCCACGGCCGACGGAGAGTGGATTGCGGCGGATGCGCTGCAAACGTCGCGCCAGGGCGCGCTGTTCTAAGCGAGCCCTGGATCATGAAAAACGGGAGGGCATTGCGTGGATGCGGATTCAGCGAGGCCTTGCCGAGCACTATGCTATCGGCGGCCTGATGCGCAGACTTGAAGAAAGCGCGATGATGCTAGGGGATGTTACTGCTGGATAGCTGCGGCTGGATACCTGCGGAATACAGCTAGGGGGATGTTAGGGGGACGAGCCTGACCCTCGGCACTGGCGGAAAACGGCTGTGGCTGCTTCGTTCCCGACCTGACCAGGTTGACCGCGCCACCATGCGAGGAGGCCCGTCCGGTCGGCATTGTAACCCAGAGCGTGCGGGTCCGGCGGTTTTCCGCGAAATTGATTGCGTAAATTGATTGAGTCGCTTGATTGAGCCATGCAACCTAGACACCTGCGAGATCCACGATGAATGCCAAAGACCAGATGCTCCGCGCCACGCTGCCGCCCCAGGACGTCTCCACGGAAGTCCTGCTGGAGAAGTACGCCAAGGGTGAGGAGGCGAGCGCCGCCGACGTGCGCCAGCGGGTGGCGCGCGCGCTGGCCGAGGCAGAGCCCGAGGCGCAGCGCGCGCAATGGGCAGAGCGCTTCCTGTGGGCGCAGGAGCAGGGCTTCGTGCCGGCCGGGCGCATCAACTCGGCGGCGGGCACGCGCATCGAGGCCACGCTGATCAACTGCTTCGTGCAGCCGGTGGGCGATTCCGTGTCAGAGGTGCGTGACGGCAAGCCGAGCATCTACGCCGCGGTGGCGCAAGCGGCCGAGACCATGCGCCGCGGCGGCGGCGTGGGCTACGATTTCTCCGCGATCCGCCCGGCCGGGGCGCTGGTGAGGGGCACGCACTCGCGCGCTTCGGGGCCTGTGTCGTTCATGAAGGTGTTCGATGCCTCCTGCGCCACGGTGGAATCCGCCGGTTCGCGCCGTGGCGCGCAGATGGGCGTGCTGCGCTGCGACCACCCGGATATCGAGACCTTCATCCACGCCAAGGACCGCGGCGACCTGACCAACTTCAATATCTCGATCGGCGTCAGCGATGACTTCATGCGCGCAGTCGAGGCCGATGGCGAGGTCGAGCTGGTGCACGAGGCCGAGCCCGCGGCGGAAACCATCGCCGCGGGCGCTTACCGGCGCGATGACGGCCAGTGGGCCTATCGCCGTGTGCCGGCGCGCCAGTTGTGGGATCAGGTGATGCAGGCTACCTACGACCATGCGGAACCGGGCATCTTGTTTCTGTCGCACATCAATGACGACAACAATCTCTATTACTGCGAGCGCATCGAGGCCACCAATCCCTGCGCGGAGCAGCCGCTGCCGTCCTATGGCTGCTGCGACCTCGGCTCGATCGACCTGACCCGTTTCGTGCGCCAGCCCTTCGGCACGGACAGCCGCTTTGATTTCGAGGCCTTCGCCGAGGTGGTGCGGCTGGCGGTGCGCATGCTCGACAACGTGCTCGACGTCACCTACTGGCCGTTGCCGGAGCAGCAGGCCGAGGCGCATGCCAAGCGGCGCATTGGCCTGGGCTTCCTCGGGCTGGGCAGCGCGCTGGTGATGCTGGGCATCCGCTATGACGCCGAGGCGGGGCGCGCGCTGGCCGCACGCATCGCGCAGGCCCTGCGCGACACTGCCTACCTGACATCGGCCGGGCTGGCGCGGGAAAAGGGCGCCTTCCCCCTCTTCAAGGCCGAGGCCTACCTGGCCAGCGGCTTCGCGCGGCGCCTGCCGCCGGCGGTGCGTGACGCCATCGGCCGCGACGGCATCCGCAACTCGCACCTGCTGTCGATCGCCCCGACCGGCACCATCACGCTGGCGTTCGCCGACAACGCGTCGAACGGCATCGAGCCCGCTTTCTCGTGGACCTACAACCGCAAAAAGCGCATGGCGGACGATAGCTACAAGGTGTTCGAGGTGGCGGATCATGCCTGGCGCCTTTATCGCCACCTCGGCGGCGACATGGCGCAGTTGCCTGACAGTTTTGTCACGGCGCTGCAGATGTCGGCGCTCGATCATATGAAGATGCTCGAGGCGGTCCAGCCCTATATCGACACCAGCATCAGCAAGACGGTGAACGTGCCGGAGGACTATCCATACGAGGCCTTCCGCAACCTTTACCTGGAAGCCTGGCGCGCCGGGCTGAAGGGGCTTGCCACCTACCGCCCCAATAGCGTGCTGGGCGCGGTGCTGTCGGTGACGCCGCCGCCGGCCGGCGCCCCGGCTGCACCCGCCACGGCCGCTGTGACGGACGACCCGCTGCGCAAGCCATTCGCGAGCCGTCCCGTGGGCGACCTCGAAGGGGTGACGTCCAAGGTCGAGTACATGACCTATGAGGGGCACAAGACGGTCTACCTGACGGTCAATTTCATGCGCGTGGCCGGCCTGCTCGACGGCAAGCCGGTGGCCGTGGAGCGTCCGGTGGAGTTTTTCATGCCGGCCGGGCAGCGCAACGACGGCCAGCAGTGGATCACGTCCACCATGCGCCTGCTGTCGATGGTGGCCCGCTCCGGGGGCTCGATCGCCAAGGCACTGGCCGACATGCGCAGCGTCGTATGGGATAAGGGCACGGTGCGCTATGGCACGCTGGCGCGCCAGGACGGCACCGAGGTGCCGCGCTTCCACGATTCCGAGGTGGCGGCGATCGGGTACGCCCTGCAGCGCATCCTGATCAAGCGGGGTTTCCTCGATGCGGAGGGTGTCCAAGTGCCGGTGGCGGCGCTTGCCGCCCGCCTGGCCGGGCTGGAAGGGCTCGGCGGGGGTGCCGTCGACAGTGTGGGCGCGGCCCCTGTCGCTGGTGGCGCCGGCACGCCGGCCGCCGGGATGGGGCTGGGCTCGGGCAAGACTTGCCCGGAGTGCGGCGCCCATGCCCTGCACAAGGTCGATGGCTGCGCCAAGTGCGCCAACTGCGGGTATGTCGGGGAATGTGGCTAGGGGCCTGGGGCGCAGGGCAACGCACCTGGCCACCATGTGAAGCGGGCGTGAATCCCGCCTGAAGGACGGCTGCCTTTTGCTACAATCGCCGCCATGAGTTATCAAGTGCTAGCGCGCAAATGGCGCCCCCGGGATTTCACCACGCTGGTCGGCCAGGAGCACGTGGTCCGCRCGCTCACGCACGCGCTGGAACAACAGCGGCTGCACCATGCCTACCTGTTTACCGGTACGCGGGGCGTCGGCAAGACCACGTTGTCCCGGATTCTCGCCAAGGCGCTGAATTGCATCGGGCCGGACGGCACGGGTGACATCACCGCGCAGCCTTGCGGGGTGTGCAAGGCCTGCACCGAGATCGATAGCGGGCGTTTCGTCGACTATATCGAGATGGACGCGGCCTCCAACCGCGGTGTCGACGAAATGGCGTCACTGCTGGACAAGGCGGTGTACGCACCCACGGCGGGGCGCTTCAAGGTCTACATGATCGACGAAGTGCACATGCTGACCAACCACGCCTTCAACGCCATGCTGAAGACGCTGGAAGAGCCGCCCGCGCACGTCAAGTTCATCCTGGCTACCACCGATCCGCAGAAGATCCCGGTCACGGTGCTGTCGCGCTGCCTGCAGTTCAACCTCAAGCAGATGCCGCCGGGCCATATCGTCAGCCACCTTGACCACGTGCTGGGCGAGGAGGGCATCGTGCGCGAGCCCAACGCGCTGCGCCTGCTGGCCCAGGCCGCCCACGGCTCGATGCGCGACGCGCTGTCGCTGACCGACCAGGCCATCGCCTACAGCGCCGGCCAGGTGTCCGAGGCCGCCGTGCGCGGCATGCTGGGCGCGATCGATCAGAGCTACCTGGTGCAGCTGCTGGATGCGCTGGCCGCCGAAGACGGCACCGCCATGCTGGCGGTGGCGGATGGCATGGCGGATCGCAGCCTGTCGTTCGCCGGTGCCTTGCAGGACCTGGCCTCGCTGCTGCACAAGATCGCGTTGGCGCAGGCGGTGCCCGCCTCGGTCCAGGAAGAATGGCCGGAAGCCGCGGAAGTGCGTCGCTTCGCCGCCGCCTTCGACGCGCAGGAAGTGCAGCTGTTCTACCAGATCGCCAACCTTGGCCGCAGTGAACTGGCGCTGGCGCCCGACGAGTATGCGGGCTTCACCATGACGCTGCTGCGCATGCTGGCGTTCCGCCCGTCGGCCAGCCCCACACCTGCGGTGGCGCAGGGTGGCGGCCAACAGGTGCCGCGCGCACGCGGTGCCGCTGCGCCGGCGGCCCGGGTTGCGGCAGATGCGGCCGCCGCCAGCGCCGCCGTGGCGCCTGTTGCTCCGAGCTTGCGTGCGGCCGCGCCGAGGCCGGCCGCCGATCCCTCGCCAGTCCAGGCACAACAACCAGCGCCGGCTCCGATGCCGGCAGCACCGGCAAGGATGCTGGGCCCGGCTCCAGCATCCGTCGCTCC
>NZ_JBFRDD010000024.1:0-124620 GCF_052113425.1 Cupriavidus sp. YAF13 | reverse complement strand
TTGTTCGCTAACAGCATCCGTCCAGCGCGAACCCGCTTTCTGGTCGCTTCGTCCATCTTCCCTGCCATGCAATCGACTCCCGATCAACGCCTTGATCAGATAACGCGTCAGACTCGAATCGGTTGTCATGATTTATACAAGTCTCAATAGGGTCGCGAGTCGTACTTCCTCTTCAGCATGCTGATGCCCAGTATGATTTACGAGTCGTCGTCCGCAACGTCGCTCAATAGCTTTTTGCACGGCGTGTGGATAATTCGGCTTCGAGGGTGCGCCTTGTGAGTGTGCCGTTGCCGATCAGCATGACGGACAACGCGACTGCCAACGTCTTCATGTGCTCGCCCTTCTTCCTGTTTACGGTGACTCATCCACGGAGCGGATATCGTGGAGGCCCTTAGTGTTACCTTTCGAGTTTTCTTACTGGGATACCTGACTGGCGGTCTCGTCGCGATTTTCTGGGGTCAGCCTACCGATGGCACGCGAAGCCGCAACAACAATGCCACAGCCAATCAAGGCAATCCCCAGAATCAATTGCAGACCTGCAACGGGAATACTGGCACGCAGTTGGAACGCTGCGAAGAAGCAGACTACGGCGTTCACTCCATACAGAAGAGCAAGTAGGTTTTCGTGCTCCCGCGCTGCCAACGCTGGCGGGGAGCATTCACAGATTCAAGTCGACCAGATTGAAGCTCGCCCAAAGCAACCATGGAGCGCTGGTTGCCGGCCCATCCGGGGTGACAACTCGTTCGCTGTTCTGTTGAGCGGTATGTTTCATGCCTGTTCCTATGCTGACGTCAAGATGCCTATGGAGCGGGAAGCGGCGAGCTATCCGAGTGACCCGACATTTGGCCTGCCAAGCGGTGCGGCCCTGCGATATTGCAGGGTGAGCATGATTACCCCCAGCAGACCGGCGATGATGCCCGCCAGCATCCCCAGGTACCCAAGCCGGTCCAGGAGCACGCCCGCCAGTATGGGCATCACCATCCGCGTCAAGGCGAACAGGCTGGACTGAATGCCATAGTCAAGCGCGGTCAAGCCCGGGCGGGTGTGGTACATCATCAGGCCGAACAGCAAGCCGGCGGAGGCCCCCACTTGAGGATCGCCGGAATGCCGGCGCGCTGGAACAGCCCGATGGCTGTACCGGACCAACCATGCTGTCGCATCACCAGCGGCAGGCCCAGGTACAGGTAGATGACCGGCGCGGTCAGGACGAGATTCAGCCACAACAAAGCAGTGTTGATTGGTGATGCCGCGCACCCCATGGTGCCATTCCATGGCCAAGGCATGAATTGCGCGCTCGAAAATGCGGCTTCGCTTGTCGCAAATCTTCAGCAGCATTCCGCAAATTTCGGGGCGGCGCCGAGCGCCTATGCCATCCAGGCTATGGCGCTGGAGAACTACGTTGAAATGCGCCAGCGCGTCAGCACGGCCGACATCTGCTAGAGCGGGAACTGGCGGCATGGCACGCTATCCGACCCGGTTTGTGCCCCGTTACAGCATGGTGACCTTCAGTGGCTTGCCCTATGCGCTCACCTACGAGCGCGGCAAGATTCAAGCTGGGATACTTCGGCAGAGCATTGCGGGGTGCAACTCGTTCGACCAAGTCAACCTGGCCGCAGTGGAACACAATGTGCTGGAGTGCCTCGACGCACTGCCGGTTACAAGGAACGCTGCACATGAAAGGTGAGGCACTCTCCGCACTTCATCGACATGGTCATCCATAGGCGGGACTTTCACGACAGGAACTTGAGCGCGAATACTCCCTGAGCTCTGTCGCGCCCGAGTTCAAGACGGTACTAGAGGAGTACCGACGCCTGAGCTGGATACTGTCCATGCCCTCCCCACGCCAGCGATACTGCGCTCAAGCACTCGCCCACATAGATGGACAAGAAAATGCCGGCTGCTGCCGGATTCCAGTGGAGTGCACTGGAATGAAAAAAGGGGCCGAAGCCCCTTTTTTCAAAGACCCACGGACTTCGATGGAAGTCCGCGGGCATCATATCTGGAGCGGGAGACGAGGCTCGAACTCGCGACCTCAACCTTGGCAAGGTTGCGCTCTACCAACTGAGCTACTCCCGCTTTTTGGCTCCCCGACCTGGGCTCGAACCAGGGACCTACGGATTAACAGTCCCGAGGCCTCGCTGACTTGAGCCCCAAATCGGGGGGACCCGGATTGTATCGTAAAACTAGCCCGCAGTGATGCGGGCTTTTCTGTTTTTTTGCCCGACATCTTCCGCCGCCCGAAGTTTCCACTTCCGGAGCGCTAGAAAATGATCAAGTTCTGCATGTTGTCCACCAAGGGCGGGGTCGGCAAGACCACGCTCGCCGCCTCCCTCGGCGGTCTGCTCGCCGATATGGGCCTGCGCGTCCTCCTCATCGACGCCGATATCCAGCCCTCACTCTCCAAGTACTATCCCCTCTCCCACCAGGCCCCCAAAGGCCTGACCTACGTCATCGACCACGGGGCCATCACCCAGGAATGCATCTCCCACACCGAGATCGACGGCCTGGACATCATCCTCAGCGATGACCCGGAAGGTGCCATCCAGCACAAGCTCGCCACCCGGGCCGACGGCATGTTCCGCCTGTCCCGTGCGCTCGCCTCCCCCATCATGTCCGACGACAACTACGACGTTGTCATCATCGATACCCAGGGCGCCGCCGGTCACCTGCAGAACAACGCCGCCCTCGCCGCCTCCCAGATCATCCTCCCCGTCGTCCCCGAGACCCTGGCCGCCCGCGAGTTCACCACCGGCACCATGGAACTGCTAGAACGCCTGGAAGTCGGTCCCGAGCTCGGCTTCCGCCTGGGGCCGGTCAGGGCAGTCCTCTACAAACAAGGCCGCACCGCCGACGCCAAGCACGTCGCACAGGCCCTGCGCGACGACTTTATTCCGATGGGCGGGCGCGTCACCCTGCTCAATACCCCAGTCCCCCTAGCCAAGGCCTACACCGAGGCCTCCACCAAGCGTATCCCCGTCCATCGCCATGAGACCCGGCATCCAGGAGCCATGAAAAGTGCCTCCCAGGTGATGCATGAGCTGGTCTGGGAGCTCATACCCAGCCTCAAGGACGTCTACGCTGGCGGCTTTGCGGCCACCGATACCAACGCTGTACCGGCCGCCCCGGCTACCGTGGAGAGTGGCCGTGAGCAAGATTAAGCCCATCCCTGTCCCGCGCAGCTTGAGCGCCGTCGATCTGGCCGAGAAGCAAGGCCTCAAGGCCGTCTCCAAGGACGACGTGCGCCAGCGCCTGAAGGCCATGGTCCACGACAGCCTGCAGGTTCCCAATCCGCCGGCGGCAGTGACCGGGCTGTCGCCGTATGCCATGACGGATGCGAGCACCATCGACCTCCCGGTGATGGAGATCGACTTCTACGACCGGAATCCACGCACCACGCCGAACCCTGAGTACGAAAACATCAAGGCATCTATCCGGGCCAAGGGCTTGGAGAACCCACTGATCGTGACCCGCCGCCCCAATACGCTGCGCTACATGCTGGGCAAAGGTGGCAACACGCGACTGCGCGCGCTACAGGAGTTGTGGCTCGAAACCGAGGATCCGCGCTTTGGGACGGTGATGTGCATCTACCGCACCTGGAAGAGCGAGAGCGACGTGCTGGCCAGCCACCTGATCGAGAACGACGTCAGGGGCGAAATGTCTTTCTGGGACAAGGCTACCGGCATCCTGAACCTGCGTGATGCCCTGCAGGTGGACACCGGCTCAAACATCTCACTGCGCGATCTGGAAAGCCATTTGAAGAGTATCGGCTTACCCACCAATCGCACCACACTTAGCCAGTACATCTTCGCAACCCATACGCTGACATCCCTCGGCCCCCACCTCACCAGCTTGTCGGTGCGCCAGATCCAGCCCGGTTTTGCCCTCCAGAAGCGCTTGGCGTCCCGCTTTGTTGGTGATGAAAACACATTCGTCCCGGAGGTCTTTGTCCCCGCGCAGCAGGATCTGGCCGCCGGGCTTGAAGCCGGCACGCCTGTGAATGTCAATCAGCTGCTCGATCTCTCCGCAGCGCGGCTCGCCCCTTGGCTCGGCGTGGATCCCGAGCGCGTGACCACCATGTTGCGCCTGATTGAGCAATTCCCGGAGATGACCCTGGGTGAATTGCAAGCCCACGGCCGTGAGACTGCGCCTGCGTCCACGACCAAGCCCTCCGGTCCCACCGACGCCCCAATCCTGCCCGACACCAATCCCCCAAACTGGATTGATCCGCTGATGCCCGGCGAGCACGCCATCGACCCGGCGTACGGCTCCAATGGCCCCGCCGTGCCCGGAACGACTGGAACCCCGAGCGAGCCCATCGAGACGATATCCTTGCCACCAGGGTCCGCCGTGCCCCCGCCCAGCGCCAGGCAGACCCCGGGCGGTATCGCCGTCACCCCCGACCAGGTCTACGCCAAGGCCCGCGCCACGTTCATGTCCAGGCTCAACGAGCTGGCACGGCTCGCCCCCATTGGCCACTGCTTCCATGAGGTCGAGGCCGCACCCTATGGCTTCTTCATCGACCTGCCCAAGGACAAGACTTTTGGAGGGACCGCCGACGACCCCGATCGCCCTCTGGTCTGGCACTTCCTGGTCAGCCTCTCCGGCCAGCTCGACCCCGAGATCGCACGGCGCATGCCGGAGGGGCTCATCTGGCCCACCCTCGTTGGTGAGGCACTCCACGCCCGCATTCTCGCCGACACCGGCGTCGTCCTCGGCCAGATGGACCCCGCCCTGCTCTACCGGGCCGGGCCACTAGTGCGCAAGGCGCTGTTCCTGACCATCCAAGCCTTCCACGAATTCCACCCCCTCACCCAGCACGCTAAGACAGGAGTGACGCCATGAGCCTGATCCAGATCTCCAGCCCCAATCTACGGGTCATGGTCATCCTGCAATTGATGGAGCACCTCGAACGCGGGAACCTGGCCCCGCTCGTCCAGGCGGGCCTGGACCCGGCACAGATTGATCGGCTACGCGCCCTCCAGTCCGCCGATATCGTGCGCCTTGGCCAGATGGAGCAGCCGGTCATCGGCGTCCTGGTCGATCCCGATGGCCTCGACCTTGCCTTCAGCACCCTGCGCGCTCGCGCGGAACAGGAAGAGCTGTTGTTCTACTTCGTCGCCAACCGCGCCTCCATCGCCATGCTGCGCCGCTTCTTCACGCTCAGCCGCGACATGATCGATGGCTACCGCGCCAGTTACGCCAGCGAACGCCGTGTCGGACGTCCCAGCCTGCCTGACGCGGACACCCGCGAGGAGATCCACAGATCGTGGACCGCCCTGCGCGAGAGCACCGACCTGCGGGTTCGCTACCGCAAGCTCCACCAGCAATTCCACGCCTACTCCCTCGAAACGCTGTACGCCGTCGTCAACGAAGCAGGAGAACAACCATGAGCGAGCGCAAATACCTTCCCTTCGTCAACGGCTTGCCTCGCGCAGAAGGCTATCAGCACGACGATTCCCCGCTTGTCATCGTGGACGGCTACCCATGGCAGGGCCACGTGGGCTCCGCTTCTGGCGACTCACTCACTCGCCACGACGAGGACAGCTGCATCCATTTAACCGTGCGCCGGAACTATCACGATCCCAGCGCTGGGTTCTATTGGGATTTGTGGAAGAAGATCGACGAGAACAACTACTTGCGCGCTCGTGGCGGAGCGCCCACGGTCGAAGCCGCTTGCCAAGCAGCACTCGAGGCGCGCGTCGAGACCCGCGTGGCCGGCAACGCTGTCTGGCACACCGTGGATCACAGGAAGTGGAAGGCCAGCATCGATGGGCACGAAGCCAGCGTGATTCAACCGGAATACACGATCGACCCCGCCCTGCCTTTCCGGTGGGAGCGTGCCCATCCCGCCTTCGACGGCGTGCTGGGGGGCTCGAGCGCGTGTCCCCTGCTCAGCGGCTCGGCAGCCACCCTGACCGATGCATTTGCAGCCTGCGAGCGAGCGCCGACCCTGGCTTATCTGAAGATGGCCGCCCTCGTGGTCGAACACCCGGAACTCGGTCGAGTCCGGCTCCCTTCGCAGGAGCAAGTCGAATGAGCCGCCTGCCCACATCCGGCCCCTCAGGCGACCTGTTCGATGCCGCCGACGCACTGATTCAAGCCAACGCCACCCCCTTCACGTCTTCCGTCATTCTCGAAGTCTTGCAGCCACCTGTCACCTTCCACCGGGTCTTCGTCGATATCACCCAGAGCATCCTGGCCGCGCTCATGCTCAGCCAAGCAGTGATGCTCTCGGAGACCCGAGCTGACGCCAACGGCTGGTTCCGTTGCAGTCCAGATGAATGGCAAGCCGATACCGGCCTGAACCGCTTCGAGCAACAGACTGCGCGCCGTGCCTTGACGCGCCTGAGCCTGCTAATCGAGGCGACACACGGCCAGCCGCCGGTGCCCATCTATCGCGTCGATGCCACGCGGCTGTGGGAGCGCATCGCCGCGCATACCGCCCAGCGCGGGCCACGTCGCTAGCCCGGCCTGTAATGACCGCTCAGCTGCAGCCCGACGCCTTCGCCAGCGCCCGTATGCAGGGCGCACAAGGCCTGTCCCAACTGATGGCTATCCTTGGCCATCGCTTCGTCACCTACTTTCCAACGCTGGCCGTCGTCACCGGTAGCCCCAAGGCTGCACTGCTACTAGGGCATGCCCTCTACGTGACGCGGGATCTCTCCACGCGCGCACCCGAGCGCGATGGCTGGTTCTGGAAGACCCGTGAGGAATGGGCGGATGCCACCGGCCTCACCGCGCGCGAACAGGCCTCGGCGCGCAGCCAACTGCTATCCCTCGGCTTACTCCAAGAAACCCGCCTGGGGATGCCTTGCCGCCTGCACTACCGACTGAGCCTCGATGACCTGGCGGCCCATCTGCACCGTTGCGCGGCAGGCATGAGTACCGAGAGCGCCTGGACCTGGAACGAACAAGCCATGCGGTTGCTCCTGGGCACCGCGCACAGCTGTTACGCGCCACTGGCCATGCTCGCCGGTGGAGCGGTAGGCGGCATCTACCTGTCACGCCTGGTCAACGCGACGCGGCAGGCCGTCAAACGTGGCGATCTGCGTGCCGATGGATTTATTGAGACCGCAGATCTGCGCCTGGACCGCCTGGCGTTGAGCGAGCGCCAGTTTCGCACCGCTCGCAATCACCTTGAAGCGCTAGCCCTACTCGACTGCAAGCGCGATGCGAGGCTCCATGGCCGCCAGTTGATCCGGCTGGATCTCGCACGGGTGTGCGCACTCCTGGCGAATCAGACATCCATCGCGCCACTTCTGACAAAAACGCACAACAAGGCGTTAGCCGAAAAACACGCAGTCAAGCGCGTCACTCATGACGAAAACGCACAACAAGTTCTGACGTTTGCGCACAGCCACTCCTGTCAAAACCGCACGACAACTCCTGACGAAAACGCACAACAAGTTTTGACGGAAACGCACAACAACTCTTGTCGAAAGCGCACATCCAGTTGTGCGGAAACGTCAGAACTCCTAGTTAACGCGAGTAAACCTTCAAATTACCACCACCAAACCACAGTGGTAAACGAGAGCCGATCGCCCCTCGATGCGTCCCCGATTGGTGATGGTGCATTGGCAAAGACGTTGAACCCCGAGGCCCTGGCCTATCCCGACTGTCTGCTCGCGGCAGAGCACCAGGCCGCAGCGGAGTTGCTACAAGGCCTTGCTGCGCCTGTCGCGCAATCGATCCTGGACGAGCTCACCGGCGACCGCCGCAAGCAGACAGTGCGCAATCCGCTGGCCTATCTTGCGAGGCTTGCCGAGAAAGCCCGGCGCGGCGCCTTTATTCCCAGCCAGGGCATTCGCGTGAAGGCAGCCCGTGAGGCTGCCATGCGACCGGCAACGCCAGACGCAGGCACCGGCATACCGTCCGAGACGTCGAGGGCACAGGGGCGCAGAAATGTCGCCACCATCAAGCGTTTGATGAAGAGCAACGGATCCACCCAGGGCAACCCATTCATCGTCAACAGTGTTGACAGTGAAAGTGAGCAATACCCCGACCCCACCGGACCTGTTTTACCCCCGGCAGCCGAAGGTTCCACTGTCAACACTGTTGACAGTGGATGCGCATTTCCGCCTACCACATTAGCAAAACGAGAGCAACCCAATGCTACCGACAAAACCTAGGATTTCTGTCGCAAATGGCGCCATTACTACCACGTCGCTGGCTGTGGCCGAGCATTTCGGGCGGAGACATGACGACGTCTTGAAGGCGATACGCAACGCCATCGCCGAAGTACCGGAGCATTTCGGTGCCCGCAATTTTGCGGGCACCTCATATCGAGACGTCCAAGGAAAAGAACGCCCACTGTTTCGCCTAAGTCGCGACGGTTTCGTCTACATCGCGATGGGATTCACCGGCAAGGATGCCGCGCTCTGGAAGGTCCGCTACATCGAAGCCTTCAACCAGATGGAACAGGCCCTGCGGCGATTGCCCATGGCCCCCTCGCCAGTGCCGCTCCTGCCGGAACCAGACGATGGATTGAGCGGACCGCTCTTCACCGAGATGCTGCGCCTCGTCAAGGTTTCTGGCCAAGCCACGCTCCTTGCGTACCTCATCCGGGAAGGCGCCCACGTGGCTCCGTTACGTCGATCCACCCGCGCCATCGAAACGGATCTCGCCAAATGGATCTGCCGAATGACCGTCACAAAGGCCGCCCGCCGGCTCGAGGCCCGCGGACTACTCACGGTGACCCGTGAGGCGATCTCGATCTACCACCTCAACGCTCGCGGCCTCCTGACCGGCATGCAAACACTCAAGCTCGACACAACCGTTTTGCCCCCCGATTTCCACCGACTCATCACCTGACGGAGACACCCCATGGCTACACGCACCACCAAGATGCTGCCAGTGCCGCACCCCGTGTCGAAGGACTCCCCCTTCGCCGATGGCTACGACATCCATGCCGAAGCCGAAACCCTGAAACACCTGATCGAAGCCGACGATCCAGACATGGACGATCCGTTGTACTCGCGATTCGTCGAGTACTGCTCCCGGCTCGACCAATTGCAGCGCCAGCGCACACGCCGCAGACTGCGAGACTATGCCGAGGAAGTCGTACCGGACAACGAGGCCGTCGGCATGAACCAGATCGGCACATTGATCGGCGAGGAAACCGACACCATGTCGCTCCATACCCGGGAGGCATACCGTCTGTTCATCGGCCGCTCTGGCGACGATAGCCGCACCAACGGCGAGATCTCAGGCAAGAAGGTCGGCGCAGTGCTCCGGGCCATCTGGATGCTATCCGCCAGCGACAACCCTTACGCCGATCAACTCCTGATCACTACCACCGAACGCATTGACAGCCTGCGCCGCACGCTGGAGACCGAGATTGCCGCCAGGAATCGACTGCTGGAACAAAGCCAGCAACGTGGCTTGAAACTGTCCGTCATGCGATCCCGCAAGCCCATCGACGTGGAGCTGGGCTTTCGATCTCCCTACGGCTACATGGTCGCCGAGCTGATCCTTGACTTCGACTTCTACGCCAGACTGATCAAAACGCTGACAGCCAAATCCCGGATCAACGACAAGGAAGGCCGGGAAAGCCTCTACAAGTTGTCCAGTCGGGTCCGGTCCATCTTCGAACAGCTGATCCCTGCGCAGCGCAAGCTGATGGACGACGGACTCAAAGGCCTATGCCGAGCCGACTGGAGCGACCTGGATGATGCTGCGTGCAAACGCGTGCGTGCCGCAACGCAACTGCTCGGGGAAGTGAAGCGGGAGGTCTTCACCGGCGAGATCCTGCCCCGCCATACAAAGCGCCGTGTCGGACTGACGGCTGCCCAGCGGGATGTGCTCCAGAACGTGTCGCTGACAGCGGAGACTGCGCCAGACGATGAGGAGCCGCTGCTGTGAGCCTGTGTTCTGTCAACAAGTGTGTTGCACAAAGGGCTTTAAGGGTAAGGGGCAGGGCGTTGGAGTCTGCGGTGCGCCCATCGGCCGGCCCAGGCCGAATGTGCTTCTCCCGCACCGCTTGCAATGGCAGCGGCGCGCCTGCCTGCCTGCGCGATCGTCATGGCGATGCTCGACACGAGTCTGTTCACAGCGATGCGAGCCAGGATTGACCGCATGAAGGCTCTAGCTGGCGACACGTTCGCCGCCGACGTCCCGTCCGCGCTCCGCGCCAGCCTTGGCTTCATGCCGCCGCCCCGTTTCCTCGCGACCAAGCAGGCCCGTCACCGCAGTTCCATATAACTGAATGTTGCGATGGCGAACCACAAACCAAAGATCCTTATCGCTAGCGGCCGTAGCCCAACCACACGCCTGGTCCTTGCGGAGCAGCGTTGCTGCATCGCGATATCGGCGGCAGCCGGGAGACACCATACGTGCCGCTCGCGCCCACTGCCACGGCCTCTGATTGGGCTCACGCGGCGCTCGCTATGTCAACAAGAAACCTGCATGTTAAGCCGCAGGTTTTAAGTGGATTCACAAGACGTGCGCCGCTATCTTTCAACGATATTTACCGAGCACACAGCGACATGCGCTGGCAACGCGACATCATGGAACAACTCGACTCCATCCACGGAAAGATGAAGGACCTATCGATCAAGACCAAGGCTGTCGAAGGTCGCCCCTGCTACCTCGAAACGTACACCCGCAAGGGCTACGGCGTGACGTTGCGGTGGCGCGCCTCCGATCACAAGCATCTGACGGCCGATCGCGCCCTGAAGTTGATCCGCCGCCTGCAGCCAACCATGCGCCATTGGTTCAACCGCGCGGGTCTGCAGGCCGAGCAATTGAACCATTCCGAACGCGCCTTGCGCGCACAACTCCGGACACTGCAAGCCAACAAGAGTGGAGCCGGCACGGAGCGACTGCTGTGAGCATCAACGCCCCGCAACGCCACCGAATCAGTGATCGCTCATCTCACGGAGTATTTGACAATGTCCAACATCATTGAAGTCACTGGCAATATGGGCGACAACCCATCGCTGGAAAACCACGACGACCGTCCGTTCGACTGAGCCGTGCGGCCGCTGCGCCAGGGGTCTCGGCCGTACCCGCCCCGGCCATGCTGCATCGATTCCCGAATGCACCTGCCGCTGTTTGGCGCGCTCGAAGCCACTGGACGGTTTCCCTCTGGCATCGAGTTCACCGCGGCGGCTCCGCTGGACTCTGACCCTGGCACGACCGCCCACTGACATCTGGAGCCCCATGAGCCAGCATTTCTATCAATCGATCCATCATGGGCGCCCAGTCTGCATCCTAATGGGATGGGACCGCCCCCTGCAACGACACTTCCTGGTGGTGAGCTACACGGATCTGCCCCAGGATGCCGAGGACGAGTATCTGTATAGCAACCTGCTGGATCGTCATGTAACCCGGTGCACGGATCTCCTGTACTACGCCGCCAAGCTTGCCGACCTGGATCTGGTCGTCCCCAACCGGCTGCTGCAGGAACTGGCGCGCGATGCCGCCCATGACATTGGAAGCCGGACCGTCAACTATGCGCCGGACGGCACCATCGCCTCGGATCTCAGGGCATAGGAGCGATACTGATCCGCAATGAGAGTTTTCCCAAGTTCCAGGCAACGCATCCGTCGAATCGTCATTCTCGGCCACCAACTCCGCAGCACCAAACATGCCGCTTGATTCACGTAGTGAATTGCGTTGAGGATCGATGCTATGAAACTCTTCCTCTGTGAAAAACCATCCCAGGCCGCCGAGATCGCCCGACACGTCGGTGCGCGCAAGCGCGACAACGGATGCTTCACGGGTGACAGCGTGACGGTCACCTATTGCATCGGCCACCTGCTCGAACAAGCCAAGCCGGAAACATACGAGCCGCGCTTGGCTCGCTGGGATCCCGAGCTGCTGCCGGTCATCCCCGCGCAGTGGCGGTTGGAGGTCAAGCCAGCGGTGAAGACGCAGTACGGTGTCGTCATCCGCCTGCTTAAGCAAGCGTCCGAACTGGTGATCGCCACCGATGCGGATCGCGAGGGTGAGGTCATCGCCCGCGAGATGATGCAGGCCGCCGGCTATCGGGGCCCTGTCTCCAGGCTGTGGCTATCTGCCTTCGACGATGCGTCTGTGCGCAAGGCGCTCGGCAAACTGCTCCCGGGCGCCAAAACGGCGCCGATGTATGCCGCGGGCCTTGGTCGCTCGCGCGCCGACTGGCTCGCCGGCATGAACGTGACCATGATGCTCACCACCGGCTTCGGCACTGGTGGCAAAGGAGGGACATTGCATTTCGGGCGCGTACAGACGCCCGTGCTGGCCCTGGTGGTGCGCCGCGAGCGGGCGATCCGCACCTTCGTGCCGAAGGCCTACCATGAGCTGCAGGCAAGCTTCGAGCTCGCCGGTGTCCCAGTGCCGATGGCCTGGCGCCCGGCGTCGACGCTACTGGACCCGGATGGCCACGTGGCGCAGGTGGCGACCGCCAGGTCCGTCGCGGACAAGGTTCGGGGCCAGCCTGGTCGAGTCGATCATGTTGAGGCCGGGCCGGAGCGCGAAGCACCGCCCCGGCTATTCAGCCTCGCCAGCCTGCAGCGTGAGGCCTCTGCCCGCTATGGCATCAAAGCACAGACTGTCCTTGACGCCTGCCAGGCGCTGTACGAGAAACACAAAGCGACCACCTACCCACGCACGGACTGCGAGTACCTGCCTAGCTCCATGCTCGCAGAAACGGCTACGGTTCTGCAGGGCATCCGGGCCGCACGGCCTGACCTGGCCAGCCTGCTGTCTTGCGCCGACCCAAGCAGCACCTCGCAAGCCTTCAATGACCGCAAGATCACCGCCCACCACGCGATCGTCCCATCTCTCAATCCTCGGGTTTCGGTCAGCAATATGTCGAAATCCGAGCAGACGATCTACGACATGATCGTGCGGCGCTACCTGGCGCAGTTCCTCGGGGACTTTCATTTCCACAAGACGGTGATCGAGGTGATCTGCGCCGGCGAGCGGTTTCGTGTCTCCGGCAAAACGCCACAAGTGCCAGGCTGGAAGCGTGCCTATCCCGAGGTCCAGGACAAGCCGAATACCAAGGACGCTCCGCCGGCGGAGGATGTCGGAGCCCTCCCGCCAGCACAAACGGGGGATGCCGCGCGCAACCTCAACTGCGATGCCGTTTCCAGGAAAACCAAGCCGCCCCGGCGTTACACCGAAGGCACCTTGATCGCCGCCATGGAATCGATCGACAAGGAAATCGAAGATGAACGGTTGCGCAAGATCATGCGCAACAAGGAGAAGGCAGGGATCGGTACCGACGCCACTCGCGCGGCCATCATCGAAAACCTGTTCAAGCGCGACTACCTGGCCACGGAGAAGAAACAGGTCTTGCCCACGCCACGAGGCGAGGCCCTGATCACGCTCATCGAGGCCAACGCACCGCAGTTGGCCGATCCGGTGCTCACTGCCGAGTGGGAAGACCGCCTGATGCAGGTGGAAGCAGGCACCCTGGCGCTTGAGGTCTTTGAGGGGGAGCTTGGCACCTGGTTGTCCGAGCTCATCGCTCGCTTGAAGTCCGTCGTACGTACGGCGCCACAACGACCGGGCACGCCTCACGCCAGGCCGGACAGCACTGTGCCGTGCCCATCATGCGGCAAGCCCATGCGATCGCTCAAGAGCGCCAAGGGGCCGTTCTGGGGATGCTCAGGCTACCCAGACTGCAGCGCCACGCTGCCAGACGTCGACGGCCGACCTGGACAACGGCGCGCCACCTCGGCGTCAACGGCCGGCCCTGTTTATCCCTGCCCCAATTGCCGCAAGCCCATGCGACAGCGCACCAGCTCCCGAGGACCCTTCTGGGGCTGCAGCGGCTTTCCAGCTTGCAACTACACCCAACCGGATGAAGGCGGCAAGCCGGGCGTGCGGCCAGCCGACGTACAGGGAAAGACCGCTCGTCAGGACCTACCTGGGCCAGCCCGCCAGGCGGCGAAGCCCCTGGCGGCGAGCGCGGCGGCGCCAGTGCCTGCTGTCGCCGGCTCGCCTTGCCCCAGCTGTGCYGGCGGCCGACTGATCGGCCGGGTCATGAAGGACTCCGGCCGCCGCTTCCTCGGATGTACCGGATTCCCGGCTTGCCGGCATTTCCAATGGCTGCCACAGCCGCAATCAACCCCACCATGACAAATCTGGATCACCAGCTACGCGATGCGCAAGGCCGTAGCGCCCCGCACCGCTTCCCGGATTTCGTCGCGCGACGCCTGCGCGAGTACTACGTGGACCGCTTGCAGAACGCATGGGGTGGATCGCATCCACTCCGCGACATGACACCCCCACCGGATGCCCTGCACTTTTCGAGCAACGACTATCTCAGCTTGCTAGACGAGCCCGCCCTGCGGCAACAGCAAGCCCAAGTCTTGCTCAACAATAAGCGCGAGCTGCTCATATCATCGGCCTTCCTGCATCGCGACTCGCCCCAGCACGCCTTCGAGCGCCGCCTTGCCCACTTCATCGGCGCCGAAGACGGTGTGATCTGCCAATCCGGCTGGGCGGCCAACGTTGGCTTGCTCCAGTCCCTGGCAGCCCCCGATATTCCCGTGTATCTGGACATGCACGCGCACGCCTCGCTACGCGAAGGCGCGCTAGCAGCTGGGGCTCGATTCGTTCCGTTCCTGCACAACAACGTCCAGCACGCGCGATCGCGGCTTGCCAAACACGGTGCCGGCGTCATCGCCGTCGACTCGGTCTACAGCACCAGCGGTAGTGTTGCGCCGCTTCCAGCGCTCGTCGAGTTAGCCGAAGCAACGGGCTCGATCCTCGTGGTCGACGAATCCCACGCCCTCGGTACGCACGGCCCCGGCGGCCGCGGCCTGGTTTGCGAGCTGGGCCTGGCTGAACGAGTGCACTTCCGTACTGCATCGCTTGCGAAGGCTTTTGCCGGCAGGGCCGGCTTCATCTCATGCTCGAGCGAGTTCAAAGAGTATTTCGCATGCGAGTCTCGCCCAGCCATCTTCAGCTCGGGCCTGCTTGCGCACGAGATCGCCTGGTTTGACGCCGCATTGCCCTTCATTTCCACGGCGCATGGGCGGCGTGCACGGCTTCACCAGACGGCTCGTTATGTCCGCCGTGAACTGACTCGCCTCGGATACGCGCTCTCCGAAGGCACCGAGCAGATTATCGCGCTGGAGAGTGGCACCGAGCGTAATACGCTGCGGCTACGCGACGCCCTGCAGCGCCGCGGGGTGTTCGGCGCGGTCTTTTGTGCCCCGGCCACGCCAAAGCGCCACTCCCTGGTCCGATTGACGCTAAACGCCGGGCACACCGATCACGATATCGAGCGGCTCTTGCGAGCTTGCGCAGACATGCGCGGTGAGGTGAACCCATAATGGAGCGGGACGCAACGCAGGCCGTCTCGATGACCAGACGATGATGCATAACGTGGCGCCGACGATGCTCACTCGCGTCCACTATGCGGCCTTGCGGGCCTGGCTGCAGGGATTGCCGCTTGACGTCATCGCGGGCCGCTGGCTAGCAACAGACCCCGACGACGTGCCCGGGCCTCGCGCAACACTGGCGATGTTGCACACCATCCGTGACGCCCTGGTACAGCGCGCACGCCTACACGGTCGCGAGGACCTGGCCGATGCGTCGGCCACGCCCGGACGCTCAGGCAAGAGCATGGACCGCGCGATCGAGGCGGTGCGCTGCCTCGAAAGCATGGGCACGCCGCAGCCGCTGCCCGAGCATGACGTCGGATTGTGGCTGGCCGCGCCGCTGGCGCGCCGGCTTCGGGCGGCCGGCGTCGTAACCTTGGCGGATCTGGCCGCGCTGTGCAACCGGCGGGGCAGCAGCTGGTGGCGACACGTGCCGCGCATCGGCCCACTGGCCGCCGGGCGCATTGTGCAAATCCTTGTCCAGCACAGTGCGTCGATCGGGCAACTCGGCGCGCACGTCACTGGCACCGCTCTTGCAACGCCGGCGGTAGCCGCGCCGCTGCAGGCCGGCTCCGGCGCGGCGGTGCCGCTAGAGGCGATACGCTTGCCGCCCACGCTCGATGGCGCGGACGGCATCAATCGCGCGCCGCGAGATCTCTGCATGATCGGTGCGCGGGATGACTACCAAGCGATCCAGGCCTGGCTATCGCTCTGGCCGGCGGACTCCCAGACCTATCGCGCCTATCGCAAGGAAGCCGAGCGCTTTCTGGCCTGGATCATCCTTGAGCGCGGCAAGGCCTTCTCCAGTGCCCTTACCGACGAGTGCATCGCCTATCGCGCATTCCTAGCCGATCCGCAGCCGGCGGCACGCTGGTGTGGACCGCGCTCAGCGCGCACGATCCATGTCGGCAGCTTCGCCATCAGCAACCCCGCATGGCGCCCCTTCACCGCGCCGCTGTCGTCGCGCAGCCGAGCCTATAGCGAAACCGTGCTAGCGTCGCTATGCGCCTGGCTGACCGACCGGCACTACCTGGTCGCGAATCCCTGGGGCGGCGTGCCCGCGCAGCGAACAGCTAAGCCTGCTCTGCAAGTGGAACGAGCCGTTCCTATGCGTATCTGGCATGCCATGAGCGTCTGGCTAGACGCGGAGGCCTCTCTCAGCCCACGCGGCCGGCTGCTGCGCGTCGCCATACTACTGCTGCGCGAGACTGGCATGCGCTGCTCGGAGGCTGCTCATGCGACACGCACCAATCTGGTCCCACGCCAGGCGAACAGCTCATCAGCGGAACAGTGCGCCGTCTGGGGTGAGTTGCGCGTGCTCGGGAAAGGGAACAGGGAGCGTATGGTGCCAATCAGCCGGCGCCTGGTGGCAGCGCTGGAGGCGCATTGGCAGGACAGAACGGCGATTGATCCAGCGCCATCGGAAGAGCCTTTGATAGCACCGCTTGCCATTCTCAAGACGCCGCGCGCCAGGTCAAAGCAGAGACAATGCCGGCACGGCTATAGCGACCGCGGTCTTCGACAACTGGTCAGCGACGCGGCGGAGAAGTTTGGCACCCATCTGGCCCAGGAAAATCCCGAACTATGGGCGGACATGCGCCGGATTCACCCGCATGCGTTCCGGCATGCATTCGGCTCACACGGCCTTGCCGCCGGCATGGCGCTCAACGTCATGCAAGGCTACCTGGGACACACCTCCATCGCGACAACGACGCTATACAGCACGGCAGATCGCGACAGACGCTTACAGGACGTCGAGAAGTTCTATCGTGGGTTCTGAGGCGGGGACGGCCATCCGCCTCCCGGACGCGGCATAACTAGGGGCCGCTCGCAACCCCACGTTTATGACGGATCTCCGCCAGCTGATACCCACGTGGAATATCACCAGGGAGATGTTGGATTATCTGGCCGTCGCGTTCACCGGTTGAATCCTCATTCCTTCCCGGCCAGAAACCGCCACTCGACATGATCTGCTTGGTCGCACACAGTCCGAAGATATTGCCGCAAACCATTCCGTAGCGCTATGCAACGACAGAGCCTGTACGCGACCTGAGCCCGAAGGCTACCGCGCCCCATCGCATCTGGCGTGTGCCCCGATGCGCTCCGGAAACTCCACGCTGCCATGGCTGCCACGTCTTACGGATGGGCAATGAGCCAGAATGGCGCGTCGTAGGTCTCCCGCAGATAGTTCTCCGTCACGCCCAGCAGAGCCAACTGTGACTGACTCACTGCTCGCTTGGACACCCCGGGCTGCACAGCAAAGATTTCCAGGTCGACCGACAGCGTGTTAAGACGGCGCGCGATGTCGTGCAGCGTCGCCAGTTCGCCCTGATCCAGGCGGGTACCGCCCTGCTGGTTGCGCTCGACCTCGCGCCGGCGCATCCGGTCCAGCATCCTCGCGGCCATGCCCTTCCAGCTCACGCTGCGCTGCGCCTGGCCGCACACCTCGTAGAGATCCTTGACTCGCGCCCCTGCCGCGTCCTCGCTCGAGAACTTGCAGTGATAGAGGCGCACGAGGAGCGTGTGTCCGGTCACCCGCAGCGCTACCACATCGGCAATCTCGCCCGATCCGTCATCGTCGAACACCACGTCGAAACGGGTCGCGGGAGGCTCCGCGAGCAGGGCCAGAATCACCTTGCGCTGGATCGATACCGGGCGACGTTCCTCGCGTTGCGACTCCATGCGGATGTTGGTTCCCGCCCAGTCCCATGTCAGGATGCGCTCCAGCGGGAAAGGCACGCGCCGGTGCGCATCCGGCAGCGGGAATAGCTCGTTGCCCACCATCAGCGTGCCATCGGCAAAATAGACGGTCGGCGGGTTATCGGCGAACCACTCAACCAGGGGGAGGAATACCCCGCGCCGCACCGAGATGCCCAACTCTGGGCCCGACACCTGGACAAACGCCGCACGCCCGTCGGTGATCCGGACCTCGTACCCCGCCGCCGCGCCAGTCTGGTCGACCACCACGGCAAACCGCACGGGTCCGGCCAATTCGTGGGAGGTGATCGTTAGACCGACGTCATAGAAGGACACCTCCTCCTGCCCCATCTGGATCAATACCCGCTCGTGCGGTCGTGCGAGCAGTTCGGGATGCCATTCCACCGCGATGGCGACCGTCTCCGGACGCGCGGCGACCTCCCGCGGGATCACAACGTTGCGGAACACGTCCTCAGTCGCAATAGTCGCATCATTGAGTTTGGCACCGACGCCATGGCACCAATCGACCCAGTCAGATAGGTCGTAGGCTACGCGGTGCGACCACACTCGGCCCTTCTGAGAACACCCAAACGTGACCGGCTCACCATGCTCGAAGCCCTTGCCAAATAGATTCGATTTGGCCTTGTTCTCCCGCATGGCGGTGGCGAGGGCCTGGCCCACGTCGGCTCCGTTGTGCATGGAAAACTGGATGTTGCGGTTCAGCAGATGTCGCAAGCCCAGACTCATGATCACGAAGCGGTTCAGACCGTGCATCGACCGGAAGATCGTCTCGCCGCGGATCAGTCGCGCCGTGTCACCGGCCACCACCGTCGCCAGATCCTCGTGCACGGAACTGTTGTCTGAACTGTTGATGAATAGCAGGCCGCTGTCTGCGTCCCAGTGCAGCAGGTATAGATGCCAGAACGTTTCCTTGAGATCGCGAATGTCGCCCCAGGGCACCGGGAGCTGGTCGCGCGCGACGACGATTAGAGTGCGCGCCTCCCGATTGATGTACGGGCCGGCATACAGCCTGCCGGCGGGAAATTTCCTCACGATGGCCTCGGGCTGCCACGCCGCGCAGTCGGTCTTGAAGACCACAGCACTCATCTTGGGGAAGATGTTCTGCAGCGAGATGACCGGATTGGCCTCCCGGAACCCGTCGACGAAATCCGAACGGCGCACTTCGCGTTGGGTCGCCCCTTCGCTGAGCTTACGCAGCAGTTCGTTCCAGTCCGCATCCTCAGCGTAGAGGTCCTGCAGCTTCTGCTCCACGTTCGCGTCGGCAATGTTGGCAATGACGGTAGCCTCTCCAATGCCATGCGCCGAACGCGTGAAGCGGCCGGTAAACTGCAGCGTGATCGCTAGGCTCTTGTGCATGTCGTGCAAGGCCGCGATCTTGAGGGCCGGCAGGTCGAAGCCTTCGCCGAGCATGTCGACGCACACGACGATTCTCGAGGTACGCGAGTGCAAGGCAGCGAGACCCGCCTGTCGGGTGCCGGCCCCCTGCCGGCTGTGCAACAGCACGGGGCGGTGCTCGGGCGCCATCTGCTGGTAGATTGCATGCAGCCGCTCCGCCCCCGGAATCGAGGCGGTACGTGCCATCACCAGGTGATCATGACCGGCGGCGCGGTCCCGATCGAGCACCTCGATGGCCGCTGCGCAGATCGCTGCGTCGGCACGCAGCGGATCGAATTCCATCACCGGCCGGAACGTCACGGCACGAAAGTAGCCCTCTGCCTGCGCCCGGCGAAGGGGATAGTTGAAAATGATCTTGCCGTCCACGAGCTTGCCGTCCTGACGGAAGGGTGTCGCGGTGAACTGCAGGATGCGGGCGTTCGCCATGCGAGCCTTGAAGGCATCCCAGGTGCGCGCCGCAACGTGATGGGCCTCATCGATGAACACGTGCGACGCCCAATTCGTCAGCGCATCGTCGCGCAGACTCATGCCGTTCGCGATCGCCATCGTCGTGACCAGGACGTTGCACTGCATCAGGATGCGATCAGCGTCTTCCCGGGTGCGGGGCATCTCCGTGAGCATGCCGACGACGGGCAGATGCGCCGCCTCGCCGACGATGCCGAACACCTTCAACCAGCCAAGTGTCAGGAACTTGCGCCCGATCTGCCCGCGCAGCGCATCCGAGGGCACTACAACGAGCAGGCGCGGAATCCGCCGCGCCACGAGCAGCGCCAGCATAGTTTCCGTCTTGCCCGTACCGGTTGGCATAACCACGGTGGCCGGGTCGTCGGACACCTTCCAGTGCGCGAGCACCGCGTGCAGCGCGCCAATCTGGGGCCCGCGCAAGCCCGGCGACACGACGCCATCCGCCAGTACCTCCTCCTCGCGGAAGGCAAACTGGTCCCGCCAGCTCAGCACCGCGGCGTCGCGACGCTGTCGTGCGGCCTCAGCGTCCACGACGTCGGCCGCCTGCGGCAGCGGCGACAGCCAGTGCACGCCGCGGCGCAACGCCAGATCCCATCCCGCCCCGTCACGGGGAAAGCCCGCTTTCGGGGTCACCAGCACGGGCGTGTCGGCCTCATCCGGGTCCGCACCACTGGGCAGCACACGGATGCGTTCGCCGCTAGGCACCACGACGTCGAATGCCACCACGCGCCCTCGTGCGTCGGTCTCCGCTTCAACATCCAGGCCACCGCGTATCGCCTCGACCCGCAGTTGCTGGATCGCATTGCCGCCAATACTGCCAGAAAGATGAAACCGCTCCGGAAGGGAGCCTTCGAATCGCTGCGCCATTGCACGGGTCACGGTAACCAGGATTGCGCCAGAGTGTACAGACCACCTCCTCCGCCGTAATTACCCCTCTAGTCCGGTGTACCGTCGCCCCGCCCCTCCTGTCGCCGATTGCCACGTCTGCAGCGTAGCGGCCAACGTGCCAAGGCGAGGTGTGTTTTCCAGCATCACGCCGAGCCGCGACTCTCCGAACTTTTTGCTGGCCCGTTGCGAGACGATCAGGCAGTACCGGCAATGACCACATAACCCGGTCGGCTGCGCTCCCGCAACGGCTGGCCAACCGAACCTAGTCTTAACACAAGCCGTTGATTTCGCTGGAAATCTGTCTGACCCAATCTTGAACCGACCAATTTTGCATTCCGAATCCTCATGCTGATAAGAGTAGTTATCGGCATGGACGCGGGTGGCAAAAAGCCACCCAGGATGCGGCGTGTGCCGGTGTCTGGGCTCCGTGAGAAAGAGAGATAAAAGTCTCTGTCGAGCGATACAAGTCTTCTCGCACTTACCGGCGCCGCTGGCGGGGGCAAGCTCGAAGACGTCCGCACTCCCGCGGTGCTCCCTGAAGACAAAGTGGGCAGGATGGCGCCGGCCAGGGTGGCAGGCGACTGATGTCACGGAAGGCGTCCAGCGAGAAGTTTACTTTCCCTGGATTTGCCGAGGCGCCAAACGTACCGCGCCGGCACGGCACTATAATCTGCCTCATCTCCTCTACTCCGGAATCAGCTGCACAGCCGCATACGATGCCGGCAAGCCAGCGGAACACTAAAGTTGATCACCACGCCAGCACCAATGCGCCCCTCTTGTCCCACGTCCGAAGGCATGTCCGTCTCCACCGGCCATGCAGCCAGGTCTATCGCCAGCACCAAGCTTGTACCGCCGCGCGGCGCGCGTCGGCTGATGCCGCGCGAAGCGCTGCTGGCGCGGATGCTCGATGCGAGGCGCCAGCGCTGCGTGGTGGTCCAGGGGCCGGCCGGCAGTGGCAAGACCAGCACATTGGTGGCATGGCGGCAGGCGCTGTTGTCACTTGACTTCGACGTGGCCTGGCTTTCGTTGGGCGCCGAGGACAACGAGCCCACCCGCTTCTTCGACTGCCTCCTGGCAAGCCTGGCAGAAGTGGATGCCAAGATGGTGCGCGAAGCTGCCTTGCTCATGGGACGCGACAGCGAGGAATCGGCAATCGAGCATTGGGTGATCACCCTGGTCAATGGCGTCGCAAGCAGGCCGCGCGAACTGGTGCTGATGCTCGACGACCTCCAGCACATCGACGATCCGCGCATCATCGAAGCCCTGCAGTGCCTGCTCGATTACGCGCCGCCGCAACTGCACCTGGTGCTCGGCTCGCGCAGCGCCCTCCCGCTGTCGCTGTCGCGCGTGCGCGCACAGGGACTGTTGAGCGAATTCGACCTGCGCGACCTGCGGCTTACCGCCACCGAGTCCGAACGCTTTCTGCTCGAGCAGCTCGGCAAAATCGATAAGCGCGATGCCGAGGTGCTGCACGAACTGACCGACGGCTGGATCGCCGGCTTGCAGTTGTTCGCCCTCGACCTCAAGACCAAGCGAGGCGCGCAATACGCGCGCATGGAGGTGCGCGATGCGCGCGCTTTCGCCAGCTACTTCGAGCGCGAGGTACTGCAAAGGCTGGTGCCGGACGATCTAGAGCTACTTACCCGCATCTCGATCTGCAACCGGTTTTCCGCGCCGTTGTGCGCCACCCTGCTGGGAACACCGCACGCCGTCGCGCGCATGATGGCGCGTCTTGCGCATCTCGACCGCGAGAATCTCTTCATCACGCAGATCAGCGGCCGCGACCGCGAGACCTGGTACCGAATGCATCCACTCCTGCGCGAGGTGCTGCAAGCCCGCCTGTCCGCCCTGCCCGACGACGAGCGGCGCGCCCTGCATGCAGCAGCTTGGCGCTGGTTCGAACAGCATGGCCATATCGATGAGGCAGTGCGGCAAGCCGTGCAAGCAGGCGAACCGCAGGCCGCGGCCGATCTGGTGGAGACCTGCGCCCGCGACCTATACATGCAGGGCGAATTGAGCCAAGTAGCTGCCCTCGTGCGGCGGCTGCCGGCCGAAGAAGTGAATGCACGTTTCAGCCTGCGCCTGCTCTTGGCGCACCTACGCTTGTACGCGCGCGACCTGGACGCCGTCGCGCAGACCATCGAACAGCTGGAGGCAGCGTCCACGCGTGGCGAACTCGATATCGGCCAGCGTTATGCATTGGTCCTGCTGCGCGCCGGCCTGGCGCTGCAGCGCGATGATACTGATGCGGTGGTGGCCCTGCTGCCCCAGTTGCAGCGCGTGCCGGCCGACGCCGACGACCTCACCCTCGCCGGGCGGAGCAACGTGCTGTCGTGGATGTATATGTACCGCGGCGAGTATGAGATGGCTCGCAAGGTGCTGGAAGACGAGGGCAGGCGCGAGGCCGCGCCGCGCACCAGCCTGGTGGGACGCTGCCTGGGCGGCATGAGCCACGCGCTGGAAGGCGACATCGTACGCGCCGAGCGCATCTTCCGCGATGCCCTGCAGGAGGCGGAGAAGTACGGCGCAGCCTTCATCGGCGTCGCCTGCATGGCCGCAGGCCTGCTGGGCGATGCCATGTATGAACTCAATGAAATCGACGCCGCGCGACGGATGCTGGAGGAACGCATTGAGGTGCTGGAGCGCATCTCGATACCCGATACGGTGTTCCGGGCGCTGCTGATCTTGGCGTCCGCACACTGGCGCGCAGGCCGCTACCAGGAAGCGCGGGCCTATCTCGATCGCCTCGAAGAATACGCCACCACCCATGGCCTGGACAGGCTCCTCGCACACGCACTGGGCGCGCGCCTGCGCTGGCACCTCCAGCAGGGCGAACCGGACTTGGCCGAAGCGGTACTGGCACAGCTGGGAAGGCTCGGCGTGCGCTACGCCGACGCCACCCACAGCCCCTCATGGGAGATCACTGTCGCGGCCAGACGCGCGCGCATCGACATGTGCGTGCACCGCAAGGATTTCGAAGCCGCGCTTGCCCAGCTGGTACCGCTCATCTCAATGGCCGAGGCGAGCGGCCGCTGGCGGCGCGTGGCCAGCCTGCGCATGCAGCTCGCGCTGGTCGAGCAGGCCTGCGGACGCACCCGCTCGGCAAGCGAAAACCTCCTCCAGGCAGTGCGCCTGGGTCATCGGCTTGGGCTGGTGCGCACCTTGCTCGATGTTTCGTCGCGCGTACCCGAGCAGCTGAATGCGCTGATGCAGCAGAAAGTGCTCGACCCAGTACTCACGTTTTACGTCCAGCGCCTGCTGGCTGCCGCCGCCCAGACCGTGGGCGAGCCTTCGGCCGACGCGCCCGCCGATCCGGCTGGCGCGATGCCTGCTCTCACCGAGCGCGAGGCGGAAGTGGTAGAACTGCTCGCGCAGGCCATGCCAAACAAGAAGATCGCACGGGTACTCAGTGTCACGCCGGAGACCGTGAAATGGCACCTGAAAAACATCTACGCCAAGCTCAACGTAGCCGGGCGGGACGAGGCGGTAGGCCGCTTGCGGGATCTCGCGGCGGGCCAGTCGCAGGCGCCTGCGCGTCCGCGCTGACCCGGCACACCTCTACGCTGCACGGCGACACCGAGGCCCAGTGCGACGAGTGGCTAATGGCAGCGTGGAGTGACTCAACCACGACACCCATACACACCGGGAACGGCCGCCAGCCCACGGACTACCCCGGGGCGCGCTCAGCACCAGCAGAACCGTGGCGCAATTTGAGGGCGTGCCCCAGCCGTCTCCGCGAGTCGACCATCACGACGCGCCTGATGGATGGGGTGAGATAAGGCTTCAGTCAGATCTAGGACCGGCGTCACGCAAGTATCGGTGCCATCGAATATGCGCTCCCAATGCTCGCGCGGAGCCATCTTGAACCGCGTGGAGAAGCGGTGCTCCAACTCGGCCCAGTTGCGACGCTCGCTTCGCGACGGCAGCTCCGCCAACGCGAAGCCCAGCCCTGCAACGAATGCGTCATAGAAGCGTTGCTCGATGGCGCCCACAGCCATGAACTTACCGTCGGCGGTCTCATACGTCCGATACCATGGCACACCGCCATCAATGACATTGCTACCGCGTTCTGGCTGCCATGCACCCTGTGCCAGCCGGCCGAAGACAGCGCTCAGCGTATGCAGGCTGCCGTCGACCATCGCGGCGTCAATGACGCAACCCTGCAATTTGCGCGACTCATCCCAGCCCGCCGCGAGTATCCCCACCACCAGGTAGAGCGCACCCCCGGCTAGGTCGCCCAGTACATTGAGCGGCGGGACCGGACGGCCCCCGGCTTCGCCGATTGCTGCCAGCGCGCCCGTCATGCCAATGTAGTTGATGTCATGCCCGGCCACATGGGCCCATGGTCCCGTTTGTCCCCAGCCGGTGAGCCGACCGTAAATCAAGCGGTGATTGCGCCGGTGGCACGCTTCCGGTCCAAGGCCCAGGCGTTCCATCACCCCCGGACGGAAACCCTCGATGAGCACGTCGGCCGATGCCACAAGATCCAGTGCATCGCACCTTCCCGCCTCCGTTTTCAGATTCAATTGCACGGAATCGCGGTCCCAGGTCGCAATGTCACCTGCTGCCGCAACCGGAACCCCGAGGTCGCGCGGGGTTGGCGGCGCGATCCGAAGCACCTCGGCGCCATGCTGCGCCAGCAGCAGCGCGGCGAACGGCACCGCTCCGACGGTCGCGAACTCCACCACGCGCATGCCGGCGAGCGGCCGGTAGGCCGCGCTCATTTCCCGGACTCCGCGATATCGAGCGCATCGGCGCGCGCCGCCATGGTGCGCCGGGCGATATTGAGCTGGTGGATTTGCGTGGTGCCCTCATACAGGCGGAACACGCGCACATCCCGATAAAAGCGCTCGGCCACGGTGCGCGCCATGTAGCCGCTGCCGCCAAAGACTTGTACAGCCCTATCGGCCACGCGTCCCGCCATTTCGGAGGCAAACATCTTGCACATCGACGCTTCCATGGTCACGTCGCCGCCGTTGTCGCGCCTGCGCGCTGTCTCCAGCACCAGGGCACGCGCCGCATGCAATTCTGTATTGCTGTCGGCAATCATCTGCTGCACCAACTGATAGTCGGCGATGGGGTGGCCGAATTGCTCGCGAGCGCCGGCATAGCGGACCATCTCGTCGACGAGCCGGATCGCCGGGCCAATGCACAGACCAGCCAGGTTGATACGCTGCTTGTTGAGCGCCTTCATCGCTGTCTTGAAGCCCTGGTTAGGCATCTCGCCCACAATGGCCGAGGCCGGAACACGGCAGTCCTTGAGGTAGACGTCGCCCACCGGCGAACCGTGCTGGCCCATCTTGCGCTCGGCCGGCCCGGTACTCAGCCCCGGTGTACCGCGCTCGATCAGGAAAGCGCTGATGCCGTGCGCACCTGGCTTGCCGGGATCCGTTCTGGCGAACACCGTGAACAGGTCGGCCAGGGGCGCATTGGTGATGAAGCACTTCGACCCGTTGAGGACGTAGTGGTCCCCCTCCCGGATGGCTTCCGTGCGCAACGAGGTCGCGTCGGAGCCGGATTCCGTCTCGGTCAGGGCAAAGCAACCCGTCATCTCACCCGAGGCCAGCCGCGGCAAGTACCGTGCCTTCTGGGCCGCGGTGCCGTCGGATACCAGAGACTCGGATGCAATGCCGGTATTGCCGCCAAAACGCGCACGGAACACGGTCGCTGCCTGGGACACTTCGATATTGACGAGCGTCAGTTCCTCGGCAGTGAGTCCGGCGCCGCCATAAGCTTGCGGAATGCTGTGGCCGAACAGGCCCAGCACGCGCATTTCCCGCACCACGGCCTCGGGGATCGTGTCGCTCTGGTCAATCCCGGCCTCCAGTGGCATACAAGTTTCAAGCACAAAACGGCGAATATCCGCCAACAAGGCGTGCAGGCCCGACGGGTCTGTGATCATGGGATGTGAACCTCTGGTGAGAAGTTATTGCGCGGTGATGCCGGATGCCTTGAGGACCTTGGCCCATTTGCGCGACTCGGCGCCAACGTATTGGTCGAACGCGGATGCTGTCTGTGGAGACACGTCCATGCCAAGCTCCGCAAGGTGGCCAGCGGCATCGGGAGAGGCGACGCCCTGTGCCACTGCAGCGGCCAGCTTCCGTACGACGGCCTCCGGTGTCTTGCGCGGTGCTACAAGTCCAAACCATGCGCCGGCCTCGTAACCTGGCAAGCCCGCCGCATCCGCCACCGTGGGCACATCGGGCAGCCCCGGATAGCGCTTGGACGAAGTCACGGCGAGCGCTCGCAGCTTGCCGGCCTTAACGTGGGACTGGGCGATTGCAACCGTAATTGCCATCATCGAGACGCGCCCACCCAGCAAGTCGTTCAACGCTTCGGGTTGCCCCTTATAGGGGACATGGGTGATTTGAACACCAGCGCTCTGCGCCAGCAGCGCGGTTGCCAGGTGATTGGAGGTGCCGATGCCAGCGCTGGCGTACGTCAGCGTATCGGGGTGCGCCCGGGCCTCGTCGAGCAGGCTCTTCAGCGTCATCAGCCGGGAAGATGCCGGCACGGCGATGACGTTGGGAATCATGCCGAACCCGCCGATCGCCCGAAAGTCGCGTTCCGCGCTCCACGTGATGCTGGCATTCAGCAACGGCCCCACCGCGTGGCTTGGACTAACGGCGAGCAATGTGTAGCCGTCCGGCGCCGCCTTGGCCACAGCGTCCGTCCCGATCGCGCCCCCCGCGCCCGCCTTGTTCTCGACAATGACGGCCTGGCCCAGTGAGCTCGCCATTTTCTGCGCGACGATCCGCGCTACCGAATCGACCACGCCGCCGGCCGAGAACGGCACGATGATCCGAATCGGCCGATCCGGATAACGCGCCGCGTCCTCCGCCGCCCCGGCTGCCATCGGCAAGATGCCTGCCAGCATTGCGCAGGCGAGCAGGCCGCGTTTCAGGCGGGCAGGATAATTCGTTCCATTCATTGTCGTCTCCGTCAGGAAGATTTCTGCGGCCTCTGCGTGCCGTTTATCAGGTGGTGGCGCCCTACCGCATCAAGCCAAGCTCGATCTGCCGCACGGCCTCTAGCAATTTCGGAGCGACATCTCGCTCCAGAAATCCGTCTTTGTCCCGTAGTGCCGCTACCGTGCAGTTCAGTGCAAACGGCTCCTGCTGCGCGTTCTGCCGGACCGGCGCGGCGATCGCATGGATCTCCGGCCGCCACTCGCCGCGGCTGATGCAAAAGCCGCGCGCTGTGAAATGCTGCTGGTCCCGCGTCCACATCGGCTTCTCCAGCTTGAACCGTTCGGGATCGTCCACGCGCAGGCGGTTCAGTATCGCAGTACGTTCCTCCGCGCTGCTGCCCAACAGCAGCGCGCGCCCGATTGAGCTGGACAGTATCGGGCGTGTACTGCCGATATCCGGCTGATACACGTTGGCGGGGTCCAGCCGGCAACTGTCGACATACACCACAGCAAGCCGGTCGCGCATGCCGAGATTCACCGTGCAGCCGGTTTCGCGGGCGATGGCCTCCATATGCGGCCTGGCTACCTGCCGGACGGCCAGCCCAGCGAGCATCGGATACGCCAGCGCCAGTACCCCCGCGCCCAAGCGATACTTCTGCGTGTTAGGGACCCGGCTCAGAAAGCCCAGCAAACACAGCGTGTAGGTCAATCGCGAGACCGTGGCTTTCGGCAGTCCGGTGCTGACCACAATGTCCTGGTTGCCCAGGATTGGCCGGACTGGCGTGAATGCCCGCAGGACCTCCACGCCGCGTGCCAGGTTGGTCGCGAACTGTCGGTCGCTGGAGAGTTCCTCTGTGCAAGCGAGGCCGGAAATCAGAGTCTGTTCCATGGCGAGTGTGCTCTTGATGGGTTCCATCGTGGTATCCGTCGGGTAGCCAAGTCAATGATGGATCAAAACGGTTTCGCTGTGCGGAACCATCCTTGCATGCCCATTCCACTTGGTCCACGCTGGTCCTGCCCGACTTCAAGAGACCCGGTAACCCAACATGAAACACACTGACTCCACCGCCGCCCGGCAGATCCCGCAGGCCTCGCAGGCAGGCCCGCTAAGCGGCGTGCGCATCCTTGACATGGCCACCGTCGTGGCGGGTCCTTTCGCCGCCACCCTGTGCGGCGACATGGGCGCTGAGGTGGTCAAGCTGGAACTGCCGGACGGAAGCGACCCGCTGCGCGGGCTGGCCCCGGTCAAAGGCGACCTTTCTCTCTACTGGAAAGTGACCAACCGCGGGAAAAAGGGCATCTCGCTCGACGTCAGAACCCCGCAAGGCCGGGAACTCTTCCTGCGCCTGCTGCCGCAGTTTGACGTACTGGTCGAGAACTTCCGCACGGGGACGCTGGACCGATGGGGACTGGATATCGGCACCTTGCACGCAGCCAACCCGCGCCTGACAGTGATGCGCCTGACCGGCTTCGGGCAAACCGGCCCCTACGCATCCCAGCCGGGATTCGCGCGGATCTTCGAAGCGATGAGCGGCTTTACCAACCTGTGCGGCGAACAGAGCGGCAGCCCGATGCACATGAACTACCCGGTCGGCGACATGGTGGCCGGACTATTTGGCGCATTCTCCATTGCGACGGCGATCGCCGACAAGCGCAGAGCCCCGGACGCGCCGGGCCGGGAGATCGATCTCTCCGCCACCGAGGCGCTGCTGCGCGTCTTGGAGCCGCTTGCAGTGGAATACGAGCAACTGGGACAAGTGCGCGAGCGCGCGGGCAACCGTGCCACCTATACTGCTCCCTCGAATATGTACCGCACCGCCGACAACGTGTGGGTGTCACTGGTTGCCTCATCGGATGCCACGTTCCGGCGTCTCGTCGATGCGATGGGGCATCCGGAACTGGCGGAATCGGCCGCGTACAGGAGCAATCCCGACCGAATCCGGAATATCGAGCCGCTGGACAGGATGATTGCCGCGTGGTTTGCCGCGCAATCCTATGAAGACGTAGCAACGGCACTGCGAGCCCGGGAAGTACCGTTCAGCAAGGTCTTCAGCATCGCCGATGTAGTCAACGATCCCCATCTGCGTGCCCGTGATGCGATCGTCCGCATGGAGGACCGCGACCTGGGCACGATACCCGCGCCTTGCGTGGTGCCCCGATTCTCCGGGTACGCGCCTCGGCCGCCTCGCAGCGGCCCCGCTACCGGTGAAAACAACGAGGCGATCTACGGCGGGCTGGGCATCACGAGTGCGCAACTGGAAACGCTGAAAGCGGCCAGAATCATCTGATGCGCCATGCCGGGCGCCTTCCTGCAAGCACGAGAGCGCAAACCACAACGGCTTTCCGAGAACGCCCTACGCGCGCCACACCGTCCCCGGTTCAGCGCTGTTCAACGCCGACAAGATCTCCTCACTCTGCTCCCCCCGTTGCGGAATCGGCCCCGGCGTACGTACCTGGCCATCGAAACGCGGCGCCGGCGATGACTGCAGCAAGCCTTCCCGCTCGAAGTAGATGCCACGCGCCACATTGTGCGGATGTTGCGCAGCCTCCTGCGGACTCAGGACCGGGCCGAAGCAAACATCCGTGTTCTCCATCAGCGCACACCATGCATCGCGCGTCTTGCTGCCGAACACCTCGGTGAAGTGCTGGTGCAGTTCCGGCCAGCGCTTGCGGTCCCATTGCTGGTCAAAGCGCGGATCGTCCTTGAGCCCAAGCTTTTCCAGCAACAACGCATAGAACTGCGGCTCCAGCGAGCCCAGCGTGACAAAGCCACCGTCCGCGCAGCGGTAGGTGCCGTAGAAGTGCGAGCCGTCGTGAACGTTCTCCCCGCGCGCGCCGGTCACCAACCCCTTGGCGCGGGTAGCGAGCAGTAGTTGCAGCATATGCGCCGAGCCGTCGACGATCGAGGCGTCCACCACCGTACCCTGGTCCGTCTCGCGGGCCTTCAGGATGCCCGACAGCAAGCCGACGGCGAGGTAGAGCGCGCCGCCGCCCACGTCGCCAATCACTGTGATGGCCGACGACGGCGGCTCTTTCGGCGTGCCGTTGTAATAGAGCGCGCCCGACAGCGAAATGTAGTTGTTGTCATGGCCGGCGGCTTGGGCCATCGGCCCGGTCTGGCCCCAACCCGTCATGCGCCCGTAGACCAGCTTCGGGTTGCGCGCCAGGCACACGTCCGGCCCCAGGCCGAGGCGTTCCATCACGCCGGGGCGCATGCCTTCGATCAGCGCATCAGCCCCTTCGATCAGGCGCAGCACCGCTTCCCGGCCTTCGGGTGTCTTGAGGTTTGCCACCACCGAGCGTTTGCCGCGATTGAGCAAGCTGGGGCTACCGCGGCCGCCCGCTTCCTCGCGCTCGACGGCAATCACGTCGGCACCCAAGTCAGCCAGGTGCATGGCGCAAAACGGCCCGGGACCAATCCCGCATATCTCCACAATCCTGATACCTGACAACATCGCGTCTCCTCTTTGGTGATTCGTTCAGGCAGGTCATCCGCCACCCGGCCACGACACACAGGCTAATACGGTGCGGCGCTCCCGACCCCACCCGCGGCGAGGAGGGTCAGGGGGGAAGAGCACCAAGCCACCCGAGACACGCCCCGGAGATGCCGCCCCCGGCCCAAGTGCGCCCTTCTACCTCGAAGCCTTGGAAATGGATGTGCACATCGTCGCCGAGCGGGACTATGAAATCGAGGCAGTGCATGTCCGGCCCGGCGAGCGCATTGCGGCCAAAGACCTGCTGATCGAACTGAAGGGACCCGCGCTGAGCGCTGGGGTGAGTGCACGGGGATCCGCTTTCTGCGACGCAAAAATCACCCTCCCCCCCATTTCGAGGAGGGTTGCGAAGCGGGACAGGCCGGTACGCTGAGATCTGTCCGTGCTGCACGCCGGCAGGCCGTGATGGCAACAGCGTGCAAGGCGGCCGGATGGTTCTGGATGACCAAAGAGACGCCGCCGGCCCCTCCGACACACTATCCACCAAATTGGAACTGGAGACTAGTTCAATGAAAAAACTCAATGGCAAGGTTGCCCTGGTAACGGGTTCGGGTCGCGGCATCGGCCGCAGCGTGGCACTGAAGCTCGCCGCCGACGGCGCGCGCGTCGTGGTCAATGACCTGGACGCAGAACCGGCGCATGCCGTGGTCGAAGAGATCCGCAAGCTCGGCGGCGAGGCCGTGGCCTGCGTCGGCAGCGTCACCGCGTCCGACTTCGCCGAACGCTTCGTCAGGACCGCCGTGGAGAACTACATGGGTATCGACATCATCGTCAACAATGCCGGCTACACCTGGGACAACGTGGTGCAGAAGATGAGCGACGAGCAGTGGTACGCCATCATGGACTGCCACCTGACCGCGCCGTTCCGCATCTTGCGCGCCGCTTACCCGGTGATCAGCGCGGCCGCCAAGGCCGAGGCGGCCGACGGCCGCGAAGTGTTCCGCAAGATCGTCAACATCTCCTCGGGCGCTGCCGGCGGCAATCCCGGCCAGATCAACTATTCGTCGGCCAAGGCCGGCATCCTGGGCATGACCAAGACCATCGCAAAGGAGTGGGGCCGCCTGAAGGTCAACGTCAATGCCGTAGCGTTCGGCCTGATCGAGACGCGCCTGACTGAAGCGCTGGCCGGCAGCGAGAGCAAGACCGTGAGTATCGAAGGCCGCGAGATCAAGGTCGGCGTGCAGAAGGCCATGCTCGACGGCGCCGCCACGCGCATTCCGCTGGGCCGTGCGGGCACGCCCGAGGAAGCGGCAGGCGCCGTCTACCTGTTTTGCACCCCCGAGTCCAACTATATCTCCGGCCAGGTGGTGATCTGCGGCGGCGGCAGCGGCGCGATCTGACAGGGTCCGATGCCTTGCCGTGCGTGCGCAGGGTATAGCCAGGGTAGCGCCGCTTGGCCCGCGCGGCCAGCTGCCGGCCCGGGCATGAGGAGATTACGACATGAAAGAGAAGCCCAATGCCGAAGGAGCGCATCTGTCTGAGCGGCCCGATCCAATGTCGGCCGGCAAGCCTCCGCATGGCCAGCCGCATACGCTGCCCATCGGCGGAGTAGCCGCAAAGTTCGCCCAGGAAAGCCATGCCAACCCAGCCGAGCAGGCGCTGTACGACGGCATTGCCGTGCGGGGCTACAACTAACCCGCCGGATCATTGAAACGGGGGCTTGACCGGCACCGGTCCATCCGGTCTCGCGGCGGCCCCAACAACCCATTCCCATTCTTGCCAGGAGTCATACGTGGAAGTCCTCCGCAATGTCTATCGTGAAGATCATGAGCAGTTCCGCACCACCGTGCGCCGCTTCCTGGAGCGCGAGTGCGTGCCGCGCCAGGAGCAGTGGCTCGCGGATGGCGTCGTCGACCGCGAGACCTGGCTGAAAGCCGGCCGCGAAGGCCTGCTGTGCACCGCGCTGCCGACCGAGTACGGTGGCGGCGGCGGCGACTTCGGCCACGCGGCCATCATCGCCGAGGAAATGGCCTATACCGGTGTCAGCATCTCGTTCGGCCTGCACTCGGACATCGTTGCCCCGTACATTGCACGCCTCGGCACCGAGGAGCAGAAGGAGCGCTGGCTGCCGAAGATCTGCGGCGGCGAAACCATCCTGGCCGTGGCCATCACCGAGCCGGGTGGCGGCTCGGACGTCAAGGCCTGCCGCACCACCGCCGTGCGCGACGGCGACGAGTGGGTCATCAACGGCAGCAAGACCTTCATCAGCAACGGATTCTGCTCGGACATGGTGATGGTGGTCTGCAAGACCGACCCCTCAGCCGGCGCCAAGGGCATCAGCCTGATCATGGTCGAGACCAACCGCGAGGGCTTCCGCCGCGGCCGCAGGCTGCAGAAGGTGGGCATGCACTCGCAGGACACCGCCGAGCTGTTCTTCGACAACGTGCGCGTACCGGCCAGCAACCTACTGGGCGAGGCCAACAAGGGCTTCGCCTACCTGATGCACGACCTGGCCCAGGAGCGCTTCATCGTCGCCGTGAGCGCCGCCGCCAAGGTCGAGCGCCTGCTTGAGCAGACCCTCGAGTACGTCAAGGACCGCAAGGCCTTCGGCCAGACCGTGTGGGACTTCCAAAACACCAAGTTCAAGCTGGCGGACGTCAAGGCCCAGTCGGTGGCGCTGCGCACTATGGTCGACTACTACCTCGGCGAACACATGCGCCGCCGCCTGACCGGGGAGGAAGCCGCCATCGCCAAGCTGTATTCCACCGAATCCATGTGGAAGTGCATCGACGACATGGTGCAACTGCATGGCGGCTACGGCTACATGCTCGAATACCCGATCGCACGCGCCTTCGTGGACACTCGGGTCACGCGCGTCTACGGCGGCAGCAACGAAGTCATGCGAGACATCATCACGCGCAAGCTCTGAGCCGTCATCCGGCCACACCGACGTAGTGGGGTCCGCGCCCCACTCGCCTCAATCGAAATCCCCAAGGAGAGAGACTATGAGTAATAAAGCGTACGTTGCCGGCGTGGGCATGGTGCCCTTCAGCAAGCCAGGTACAAGCGCCCCCTATGACGTAATGGCAGGCGATGCGGTCACCATGGCCCTGTCAGACGCTGGCCTCGACTACAAGGATGTGCAGCAGGCCTTCGCCGGCTACGTGTATGGGGACTCCACCTGCGGCCAGAAGGCGCTGTACCGGGTCGGCATGACCGGCATCCCGGTGGTCAACGTCAACAACAACTGCTCGACCGGTTCCTCGGCGCTGTTCCTTGCGCGCCAGCTGGTTGAAAGCGGCGCGGTAGACTGCGCGCTGGCCGTTGGTTTTGAACAGATGAATCCAGGCGCGCTGAAGTCGCCTTGGACGGACCGCGCCGGCGCGATGGAGCGTTTCCAGACGCAGGCCGATGCGCTGCTCGGCCAGATCGAAGTGCCGAACGCGCTTCGCCTGTTCGGTGGCGCCGGCCAGGCTCATATGCGCAAGTACGGCACCAAACTTGAGACCTTCGCCAAGATCCGCGCCAAGGCCAGCCTCCACGCCGCGCGCAATCCGCTGGCGGTGTTCCGCAACGTCGTTACGACCGAGGAAGTGATGGCCGACAAGGTGATGTGGCCCGGCGTGCTGACTCGCCTGATGGCATGCCCGCCGACCTGCGGCGCCGCCGCCGCGCTGATCGTTTCGGAGAAGTTCGCCCGCGCCAGGGGCCTGCGCATCGATGTGCGGATTGCCGGCCAGGCCATGACGACCGACCCCGCCAGCACCTTCGACGCCAACGACATGATCCGCCTGGTCGGCTTCGACATGGCCAGGAAGGCTGCGGGCATCGCCTACGAGCAAGCCGGCATCGGTCCGCAGGACGTCGATGTGGTCGAACTGCACGACTGTTTCGCCCAGAACGAGTTGCTGTCCTACGAAGCGCTCGGCCTGTGCGGCGAGGGTGAAGGCGAGAAGATGGTCAACGACGGCGACAACACCTATGGCGGACGCTACGTGACCAACCCCTCAGGCGGTCTTCTCTCCAAGGGGCATCCGCTCGGCGCCACCGGCCTGGCGCAATGCTTCGAGCTGGTCCATCAGTTGCGCGGCACCGCGGGAGACCGGCAGGTCACTGACGCGCGCGTGGCCCTGCAACACAACCTCGGCCTGGGCGGCGCCTGCGTGGTGACCGTCTACCAGAAGAGCTGATTTCGATATGACCCCATTGAACCGGATACATCGACATGATTGACAAGAAAATCATCGGCATGGCCTTCCCGCCGCTGCACGTTACCGCGGAGGCCGGGCAGTTGCGTTTCTTCGCCAAGGCCATCGGCGAAACCAACCCCATTTACTTCGACGAAGCCGCCGCGCGTGACGCCGGCCACCCCACGCTGCCGCTGCCACCCACGTTCCTGTTTTCGCTGGAACTGGCGCGCCCGGCCAGCAACTGGCGCGAGGAAGCCGGCATCGAGCTGGCGCGCGTACTGCACGGTGAACAGCAGTTCACCTACCACCGCATGGCCTACGCCGGCGACACGCTCACCTTCGAGAGCAAGATCACCGACGTGTATGAGAAGAAAGGCGGCGCCCTTTCATTCCTGGTGCGCGAGAGCCGCGTCACCAACCAGCGCGGCGAACACGTCGCCGACGTACGCAATGTGCTGGTACACCGCAACGGATAATCGGGAGAACTGTACCATGACCACGCCCAGCTTCGACACCCTCCAGGTCGGCGACGTACTGCCTGCACTGGCACTGGCGCCGATCAACCGCACCACGCTGGCACTGTTCGCCGGAGCCTCGAACGACCATAACCCGATGCATATCGACATCGACTTCGCCCGCAAGGGCCGCATGCCGGACGTGTTCGCGCACGGCATGTTGTCGATGGCCTATCTCGGCCGCCTGCTGACTCAGTGGGTCGGCCAGGCCCAGGTGCGCGAGTTCAATGCGCGCTTTGCCGGCATCACCCACCTCGGCCACCAGATCACCTGCACCGGCAAGGTCGTCGAGAAGTTCGAGGCCGGCGGCGAGCGCCGCGTTAAGCTGCACATCGAGACGGCCAACCAATATGGCGAAGTGAAGATTCTCGGCGACGCCGTCGTGGCGCTGTGAGTCAAGGGCTGCGCTTACCGCGTGATTGCACGCTGGCAAGGCGCAACCCACAGTATGAATGTCCGCCCCTACCACCGCTTCGGCATGGTGGCGGGGTCGGGTAGTAGTGATAGTAGCAATGCAGCCCAGCAGGAAAGGCACATTGCCGCGCTACCGGCGCGGCAATCGGGATCGAGAGCCAAAAGGCTTCCCTCATGAGACATTGCCTTGGGAACGCTTGATCAAGATGACCGGAGCAAAGCTGGACTGACGCCCCGGTGCAGTACGAGGCCCGCCATTCACGGCAGGTCCCGTCTACATCCAGTCATGCGCCCCTAGTCCAGCCGAACGTCGGCGGAACGGATCAGCTCGCCCCAGTACACCTGGTCGCGCTGGACCACCTGGGAGAACGCGGCCGGCGTGCTGCCCTTGACCAGGATGCCTGCTTCCAGCATGCGCGTGCGCAGGGCTGGATTCTCCAGCGCCTTGTTGGTGTCAGCCGAGATCCGCTGGACCAGGGACGGCGGCGTGGCCGCCGGCGCGAACATCCCGAACCAGCCGGTTCGGTCCATCCCAGAAAAGCCCGCCTCCTGGAAGGTGGGAACGTCCGGCAGCAAAGGCGAGCGGCCCGCGCCACCTACCGCCAGTGGCCGGAGCTTGCCGGTGCGCACATGCTGGCGGGCAGTGACCGCGGCGACTAGCCCCACGGGCACCTGGCCGCCGAGCAGGTCCGTCATCAATGGCGCCTCACCCTTGTATGGCACATGCATCAGCGCCGCCTTGGCATTGCGCCCAAACACCTCCATTTGCAAATGGCTGCTTGACCCCAGGCCGACGGTGCCATATGGCAAGGGCTTGCCGAGTTTCTGCGCATACTCGGCTAGGCCTTTCATGCTGGTCACCGGCAGGTCGGGATGGACCACCAAGGTCTGGTGGATGGTTGCCAGTTCCGAGACGGCGGCAAGATCGCGTACCGGGTTGTAAGGTGGCTTGCCATATAGCAGCGGCGTCTGCACCACGCTGGTCAGCGCCATCAACAAGGTGTGGCCGTCCGGCTCGGCCTTGGCAACCATGTCCGCGGCGATCATGCCGCCCGCACCCGGACGGTTGTCGACAATCACGGCCTTGCCCCACGTACTTGCCAGTACTTCGGCCAGCCCCCTCGCGAACTGGTCGCCGGTGCCGCCCGCGCTATAGGGCCACACCAACCGCACCACGCGCTTTGGGAAGGCGGAAGGCTGTGCCGCCGCGGTGCCAATGTTCACCCCCGTCAGCGTTGCGGCCGCGGTTCCCTCTGCCAGCAGCCGCAATACGCGGCGTCTTGCCTGTTGCATCCTGTGTCCCTCCGAGCTATGGCGTCTACGATACGAGAACGCTTCTTTCTTTACAGTTGCGCCAGGAGCGCCATCGACCCGGCGCGCCTGGCTGGTATTGCCGCGCGAACCGACTATTCGCACCGCCAAAGGAATAGAAAGGCCCTGGCCCGCAGGCCGGAGCGAAATGCCCGTCGGCGCCGACAGCCGGAGAGCATGGAGATAGTTGGGAGGACGCCGACAGCAAGCCGGGCGCTCCCCAGCGCACCAGTCCCTTCCCTGATCCTGTGGACGCGACGCATGTCCCGTCTTGCCTTGAGCAGCCGGCTGGAGCCGACGTCTTGTACAAACGGGTAGAGCATAGGCCAACGGTGTGCACATCTCCCCCCTCGCGAAGGGTGGGTCACCGCGGCGGCCCGCATGGGATACGACGCGGCCCTTCAGCCAGGCTCCGTGCCATGGACCAACTTGCGCGCGGCAACGATGGCCTCGTACCGGCTCGATACATCGAGCTTGCTGAAAATCATCCTGAGGTTCCACTTGACGGTCTGGACGCTGATGTTCAGCGTGAGCGCGATCCGCTTGTTTGACATGGACTGCTTCAGCAACGCCACGATCTCCTGCTCACGCCAGGTCAGCACGGAGCACTCGGCCGCCGTGGTCGCCGGAGCCAGCGCACCCTTGCCGGTCTGCGTGCCTTCCCGCGTAACGCTGGTCGCCGGCCCGGTCAGCCGGGCAAGGTAGGAGGGCATTGCTTCGTCGTAGCCGCCCCCCAGGCGCTGCAGCATGGCTACCGCCCTCGGGCCTTCATCCCTGATGGTCCGCACCAGTCCCAGCCGGTATCCCGCGGCGAGCGCCGCGCGCAGGCATTCGGTTGCCTCGGGCTCGCGCCCCAGCCCGTCCAGCGACTGGGCTTCCAGTAAATCGACGCTCACCAGGAACGCGCCCCGGCCGTAGCGCGTAGCGGCGCCACGCATCGCGGCAACCGCCTGCAGCGCCTTCTGCGGCTGGTGCCGCGCCAGCGCAAGGCGGGCGCGCGACCGCGCCGCGTGCATGCCGATGTCGGCATCGCGCGGGCAGGTGCCGGCATAGCGCTGCGCAAGGTCGTCAAGCGAAGCTTGCAGGCATTCCGCATGGCGCAGGTCGCCATCGCCGAGCACGATGCGCGACTGCTCGGCCACAAGGTGTGCCGCGCCACGATCAATGCCGAGATTACGCAGGTGCGCCTCTTCCTCGACCAGATAGTCCACTGCCTGGCGCCGCAGGCCATCCGCCAGCAACAGCCTGGCGTGACACAGCGCCGCACGCAGCATGATGTCGGGGGACGAAATGCGCAGCATGTCGAGACGGTTCGCTAGCGCCTCGCTCGCGCCGTCCAGTCGATCCAGCTCATAGAGCGCGTCGGCCAGCACAACCGCGCACACGCAAGCGCTGACCGAGCGGCGGCCATAGTGTGTTTCCGCCTGCTCGAGCGCACTTGCGCTGATCCGCTCGGCTTCGTTCGCCTTGCCTTCCAGCAGGCAACTACTGGCCATGGCGGCGCCGGCGATCAGCGCCAGTTCGGCCGTCGCGAGGCGGGTGGCGCGTGCCGCCGGCCCGTTGTAAAGACGGCGGGCCTGGGCATGGCGTCCTTCCGCGCTCAGGCAGCGGATGGTCAGGGCAACGCGCAGATGCTGCGCCAACGGTGGGGCAAACCGCGCCTCCTCCAGCGAGCGCAAGATGACATGCGCTCGCTCCACGTCATCATGCTGCACGGCGAGCATGGCCTTCAGCAAGCCGATCTGCGACGAATCTTTCGGCGCCGTACCGGCCGATTCAAACGCGGAGATCCACTTCCCGGCCGTGGACGCCCGCCCCGTCATGACACAGGCCCAGGCGGCCATCAGCGACAGGCGGGGATGCCGCGCAATCCGCTCCGGCGGCGCGCGCTCCACCCATCGCAGGAATCCGCTGAGTTGGATGATGCTGCTCAGTGGCGGCGTGGAGCGTTCCATCAGTAGCACCACCGGTTCGAACGCGTCACTCGATAACGCATGATGCATGGCCTCCGCTAGTGCATCATGCTGCGCAAACCATTGCGCCGCGCGGCAGTGCAGACGGCGCACGTCAGCCCCGCCCTGCTCCAGGCGCTTGCTCAGATACTCTGCGAACAGCGGGTGGAACCGGTACCAGTGAGACTGGTCCTTCGTGTCCACGGGCAGCAGGAAGAGATTGCGCGCATCGATTTCCGCAATCATCTCCGCCGCGCGCGCGAATTCCGTGACAAATGCCGCGGCCTCCGGACAGAAACGGCGCAGCACCGAGACACGCAACAGGAAAGCGAACAGATCCGGCGGCAAATCCGCAATCACGTCCTCGGAGAGATAAGCCGCGAGATCGGCGCTCCTGGGTCCCGGCGAGCGCAACCGCGCGCGCCCGCGCGGATTTGCCTTCAGCGCGATCGATGCCAGTTGCAGGCCGATCGCCCAGCCCTCCGTCTGGTCATGAATCCGCTTGGCGGTATCTAGATCGATCCTCGGATCCAGATGGACCTTCAGGAAACAGAGCGCATCCTGGAAATCGAACAACAACTCCGCGCCGCGAATCTCCGTCAGCTCGCCCATGGCGCGCAGCCGCCCGACCAGCAACGGCGACGCGGTGCGGGAAGCCAGCGTCAGGTGCAAGCCGGGCACTGCGGCATCGACCAAGGCCTGAATCAGCGCGATAGTGGCGGGGTCCGTGACATGGTGCACATCATCGATCAGCAGATATAGCTCCGACTGGCAGTGCGCCAGGGCGTTGACTAGGATCCGTGCCACTTCATGCGGCCCGCCATCTAACGCGCCGAGCATCACCAGATCCGCATCGGGCAACAGGCCTGCCTGCTGCAACACTGCATGCAAGGTGGCGCAGAACTGCGGCAGCGAGTTGTCATCGGGAGCGAGCGGCAGCCACACCACGTCCGCACCCGACTTGACGAGCTCCTGGCGCCACTGCGCCAGGAGCATGGTCTTGCCGAATCCAGCACTCCCGGTAATGAGCGCCAGCCTTCGGTACTGCTCCTGCATGAGACGCGCGACGAGGTGATTGCGCGGGATGGTGCGGCTGCTGAGGCGGGGCGGGACCTGCCGAGTGGCAGCGGGGGACGGTGGTGGTTCCATAGATGTCATGTCTCTGGCTTTCTCGTCCGGCGCGCCGGATGGAACTGAAGTCGGGTACGCCGTTCGCGTACGCAAGGCGGAGCGCGGGTGCCCCTCCGCTTCCGAACCGCGCCTGAACGAGTGGGCATTTCGTGCCGCACAGTTAAAATGCACCGTCCGCGCACCGTGGGGAAAGGCCACATGCCGTCCACCATTGACTGGACTTCCCACTTGCGAAAGGCGGGCATATCGCCAATATAGGCGCAGTGGCAACTTCCCGGCCTCCCGATGTTCGATGATGCACACCAGGGAGATAAGCCAGCGATGGCATCCTGCATGGTGCGGCGCAGATCGGCACCCCCCGTTTCGGGGTGGTTCCGCCAGCGGCACCTACGACATAATTTTCCTGCATCCGCGAGGGCCCAAGGGCACCTCAACGCATCGATAACGTTAAGACTCCGGCCGCCTGCCTGTTAGCGCAGCGCATGCCGGGGCAACGGAGACCAGCATGTACATGACCCAAGGCCTGCACCGTTCCGCACAACAGCGCCCGAACGCCGTTGCAGTTCGCTTCCAGGACAAGACCCTGACTTTCGCGCAACTCCATGACCGCGTCGCACGGCTTGCGGGCGCATTGAGGGAACTCGGCGTGAAGGACGGCGAGCGTGTGGCGATGCTCTCTATCAATTCGGCGCGCTATCTCGAGTACGACATGGCCGTGCCCTGGGCCGGCGGTGTCCTCAATCCCGTCAATATCCGCTGGAGCCATGCGGAGATGTTGTACGCGCTGAATGACTCAGCCAGCCTGATCCTGATTGTCGACGATACTTTCAAAGCCGCCGGCGAGAAGCTTGCCGATGAAGCGCGAACCGTACGTCACCTGATCTACGCAGGCGACGCCGAAACGCCGGCCGGTATGCTCGACTTCGAGCAACTGATCGCCGACGCCAATCCGATCGAAGATGCCTGGAGACATGGCGACGATCTTGCCGGCATCTTCTACACGGGCGGCACCACCGGGTTTCCCAAGGGGGTCATGCTAAGTCACTCGAATCTCGGCATCTCCGCGCTGACGCAGTTGACGACGGGCCGCTGCGGCGCGGATGCGGTATACCTGCATGCCATGCCGATGTTCCACCTGGCCAACTTCGCCGCCGTCAACGCATTGTTCCTCAGTGGAGGCACCCACGTGGTGGTACCTGCATTCACTGCGCCGACAACGCTGGAAGCCATCTCGTGCCATCGCGTCTCGCAGCTCACGCTAGCCCCGACGATGCTCCAGATGCTGATCGACTGGATAGACCAGCATCCCGAAGAACGTTCCCGCCTGGATACCTCCTCCTTGACGCGGATTGGCTATGGCGCGTCGCCAATCTCCCAGACGCTGCTGCGCAGGGCGCAGCAAGCTTTCTCGGGCGTGGATTTCACGCAGAGCTATGGCATGACCGAACTCTCCCCGCTGGCAACCATGCTGGGTTCGGAATATCACACGGAGGAAGCCTTCATCAGCGGCAAGATGCGGGCGGCGGGCAAACCGTTCCTGTGTGTCGAGGTCAAGATCGTCGACGAGTCCGACAAGGAGGTGCCGCGCGGCACCGTCGGCGAAATCGCGGTGCGTGGCGGCAACGTCATGCTCGGCTACTGGAATCAGCCCGAAGCCACGGCGGAAGCGGTGCGCAACGGCTGGATGCATACGGGCGACGGTGGCTACATGGACGAGGAAGGACTCGTCTATGTAGTGGACCGTATCAAGGACATGATCGTTAGCGGCGGCGAGAACATCTACTCGGCTGAAGTGGAGAACGCTATCGCCAGCCACCCTGCCGTCGGCCAGTGCGCGGTGATTGGCGTGCCCAGCGAGAGATGGGGCGAATCGGTACACGCCGTGATCGTCCCCAAACCGGGCACGAGCGCAACCGCGGAGGAAATCCAGGCACACTGCCGCGAGCGCATTGCGGGATACAAGTGTCCCCGCAGCGTCGAATTCCGCGAAGCCCTTCCGCATTCCAGCGTGGGCAAGATCCTCAAGAACGACCTGCGCAAGCCATACTGGGAGCAGCACGGGCGCGGAGTAGCGTAGGACGGCTTGCGGGGGGCGCACAACGCGGACCGCCTTCCCGGCCGATGGCAGCAACCATTGCGGTCATCGGCCTGTCACGCATGTCAGCGCCGGCCGCCAGCCGGCCCGCAACCCCTTCCTCTCGGCTGAAAGGTGCGCCGTCACCCACTACCCCCACTACCCGCTACCGGGCACGCCAAGCGTGCCCCGGCCACACCAGCCCCCCAGTCGGTACCACGCATTGCGGGCAAGTCCATTCTGGCTTGCTGAAATCACAAGAATCAATCTGCCGCGTCCGTCAATAGGTACTCACTGCTTCGCAGCKGCTTTCCGGGTTTAAAGCCAACATTGCAGCGATCCACTCCTTTTGGGTGGGTTCGCGAAAAGCCCTCCACGCTCTAATGCAATGCAGCGCGAGCGTCGGCGCATGCACGAATGAATGCGTGTGCGCCCTAGCGGCAAGTAGCTGGCGTCATTGGCATTCACAAAAAGCACGAGGAGGAGACATAGCATGAAGAGATCATTATTCGCCCTGGCTGCATTGAGCGCTATGAGCGGTGCAGCACAGGCACAATCAAGTGTTACCCTCTATGGCGTGATCGACGCCTCAGTGGAATACGTCAATAGGGTGGCAGCATCGCCGGCGACGCCGAACGTCGGCGGCAGCCGCTTTGCACAGCCCAGCGTTGGTGGCCTGTCAGCATCGCGCTGGGGCCTGCGCGGGGTGGAGGAGCTCGGCGGCGGCAACCAGGCTCTGTTTGTGCTGGAAGGCGGCTTCCAGCCCGATACCGGCAACCTGCAGTCGGGCTTGCTGTTCGGGCGCCAGTCGTTTGTCGGGCTGCAAAACAACGTCTACGGCAAGGTCACGCTGGGCCGCCAGTACACCAGCTTCTTCGATGGCCTCGCCAACTTCTCGCCGCTGCGGTTTGCCGCCACCTATGAGCCGGGCATCTGGTGGATGGGTCTGAACTACCGCGAAAGCAATATGGTCAAGTACACCGGCCGGTTCGGCGGGCTCCAGACAGTGGCGCATTTTTCTTTCGGGACCGGCGTTTCGGTGTTGAATGYCAGCACCGCGCTGGCCAACGGTGGCGCAGGCGAAACGCCGGGGCACTTCAGCGACAACACAGCCTATGGCGCCTCGCTGCAGTACCTGAGCAACGGATTCGGGGCATCACTGGCGTATGACCAATGGAGACCGGCCGTGACCACCGGGCAGCCCGGCGCGGTACGCAAGTTTGCCGCCGCCGGCAGCTATACCACAGGTCCGCTCAAAGTCATGGGCGGCTACCGCCGGAACAAGGCTGACTTCAGCAGTGGGAGCACGCTCTTGCGCGATGACTATTGGTGGGCTGGCTTCAACTACCAGGCCACGCCGGCGCTGGGCTTGTCACTTGCTTACTACTACGCGGACGTCAAGTCGGCGCGCGCGGCAGTCGGCGCGCCGCAGACCAACCCCGCCAACATGCAGCAGTACAGCTTTACTGCGGACTACAACTTCAGCAAACGCACGGACGTGTATCTGTCGGCCGGCTACGCGCGAAATGGCGGCCTGAGCTTCGATAGCTCGGCGACTGCCTTTGCCTTCAACTACCCGCAAATGACCGGACAGAAGAGTATGGTCGGCGTCACCGTTGGTGTGCGCCAGATTTTCTAAAGCGAGCGATCAGGGGAATCGCACGCCTCCCGATGACCTGCTAAGCCATCAAAGGTGTACCGATCCCGGATACGGCAAGGTGTCTATCGCCACATCCGGGTCGCCGTCCTGGCCGTTTTGCATGTGCCGGATCAGGACATGGGCCTTAGCCACACCGTCATCCCAATCGAATTGCCAGAATCTAATTCCGATATCTTGTCATAGCGCCACGCGCGCGAACGACGCCCATCAGTGGCATCGGCTAGCGCGTCATCCTAGCCTTGTGGGAATAGCGGTCGCCCCGGAAGAGCAGTTCCGAGGTGCAAAGCGCGTTGCCGCGGATATCGATCGGAGTGCACCGCAGACGTAGCAGCGGGGTCCCGTCGGCGACCCCCAGCCGCCGCGCCACATCCCCGGCGGCAGGGATCGCCGAGCTTACGGTAGCGACTTCTTTCAGCCGGTAACCCATCCGGCTCTCGAAGATCGCCATGACATCGTTGGTTTCAAGGTCTTCTTTCACCAACGCACGGATCACCGCCTCGTCTCCCATGATCATGAAGATGGCCACGGGCTCGTCATTCGACATCCGCAGAGTAGTGGCGCAAAGTAGCGTATCGCCAGTGTTCAGGCCCAGTGCTTCTGCGGCAAACGCCGGCGCCCTGACCTTGCGCACCGAGACCAACTTGCCATAGGCAAGCTTTCCCTGCGCGCGCGAAGACTCATAGAAGCCCGTTAGCGGCCCCAAGTTCGATGTCTCAGCGGGCCGGGTGACGAAGCTGCCCTTGCCGTTCACTTTCTCGATCAGGCCACTAGCGTGCAGTCCGGCCAACGATTGCCGGACCGTGATGCGGCTGACGCCGAATTCCGCCATCAGTTCGGATTCCGACGGAAGCTTGGCGCCAGGACCGAGCTTGTTGTCGACGATGCGCTGGCGGAGTTCCTCTTCGATTTGTCTGAATCTGGGCTGGGGCGTGGTCACGGTCCGGGTCCTTCGTGTTTCGCCGGGTCACCTGGCTGGCGATCCCGGGGCGCTGCTGGCGTTCCGCGAATTATACCTGTCATAGCAGGATAGCCACTCTCCTCTTGACCTATTATGATAGGTGGTGGCAGTATTGAACCGCCAAGAGTACGGCCTAACGTACCGCCGGCCAGAGATACGGAGCGAGACACCCAGAGGCGCCAGTTGCCAGACACGCGCAACCCGGCGTGCCCGATTGCGCTTTTTCGTCTCTTGCACGGCCACGTCGGCAGGCGAGCAACGCTTCACGATACGAGAGAACGGAATGAGCAACGCAGCACAGAATTCTCGCGCGCAGACAGTCGCGGCCGAGTATGACTACATCATCGTCGGCGCTGGCTCGGCCGGTTGTGCCCTGGCGGCGCGTCTGGCGGAAGATCCAGCGGTCACAGTGGCATTGCTGGAGGCCGGCCCGGACGACCATCATTACAGCGTCTGGACGCCGCTCGCCCTGGCGGCCGTGGTACCCAAGCGCGGGCCGCGCAATTACGCTTACCGCACCGTGCCGCAAGCGGGCCTCGACGGTCGGCGCTCCTACCAACCGCGCGGCCGAGGGCTGGGCGGCAGTTCTTCGATCAACGGCATGGTCTACATCCGCGGCCACCGCAATGACTACGACCTTTGGGAGCGTCTGGGCTGCAAGGGCTGGGGCTACGACGATGTCCTGCCCTACTTCCGCCGCAGCGAGAGCAACGAGCGCGTCAACGACATGCACCATGGCAGCGACGGGCCACTGCATGTCAGCGACCTGCGCACGCCCAACCCCTTCTCGCAACGCTTCATCGCCGCGGCCGTGCAAGCCGGCCTGCCGCTGAACGCCGATTTCAATGGCGCGGAACAGGAAGGCGCCGGCCTGTACCAGGTCACGCAGCGCAACGGCGAACGCTGGAACAGCGCGCGCGCCTACCTGCATGGCGGCAACGCGGCCGACGCCGCCATGAACGGCGGGCGCAAGGGTCTGACCGTGCTGACCGAGACGCAGGCGCTGCGCGTGGTATTCGAAGGCAAGCGCGCAATTGGCGTGAGCGTGTCGCGCGCCGGCGCGGTGCAGACCCTGTGCGCCAGGCGCGAAGTCATCCTTAGCGGCGGTGCCTTCAATTCCCCCCAGTTGCTGCTGGCCTCTGGCATTGGTCCCACATCGCATCTGGCCGACCACGGCATCGCCGTAGTACACGACCTGCCCGGTGTCGGCGAGAACCTGCAGGATCACCTTGACATCACCCTTTGCCAGCAGGTCCGCTCGACCGATCTGTACGGCTACAGCCTGGGGGGCGTATTCCGGATGCTCTCGGAAATTCGGCGCTACCGGCGTGAGCGCACCGGGATGGTCAGCTCGAACCTGGCCGAAGCAGGCGCCTTCATAAAGAGCCGCGCAGGTCTCCCCGAGCCGGACCTGCAACTGCATTTCATGCCCGGACTCTCGCCCACCCACACCGGATTGAGCCGGCGCGAGATGAAGCATGGCTTTACCGGGCTCGCCTGCGTGCTGCGCCCGCAAAGCCGGGGGCACGTACGGCTGCAGTCGGCCGATACACGCGAGGCACCGCTGATCGACCCGCGATTCCTTTCGGCGGAGGCTGATATGGCGGGCATGGTAGCGGGGGTCAGGGCACTGCGCCGTATCTTCTCTCAGCAGGCGTTGGCAAGCGCTGGCGGCACCGAGTTGCTCACTGGCGCGTTTGGCGCCGGCGAGGGCAGCGAAGAAGCCATCCGTGCCTACATCCGCAAGCATGCCGATTCCRTATTCCACCCCGTAGGCACCTGCAAGATGGGGACCGACGACATGGCGGTGGTCGACCCAGATTTGCGGGTGCGCGGCGTGGGAGGGCTGCGCGTGGCCGATGCCTCGATCATGCCTACCCTGATCGGCGGCAATACCAACGCGCCTGCCATCATGATTGGCGAGAGGGCGGCTGACCTGATCCGCGCGGCCGCCAGGTGATACGAAATTGCACCGCCACGCGGCGGCGATCCGAAGGATGACATTCGAACCATGAAACTGGAAGTGAGCAAAATGAAACACAACGTAGAGTCCGGGCAGGCCCGCACCGGGCGCGATACCTCCACCGCCCCGCGGCGTTTCAAGCAGGCCCGCCAGGCCGCGGCGATAACGCTCGCGGCACTGGGCACCATGGCCAATGCGGTCACGCCTGCCGGCCCCGTCGCGAATCCCTATCTCGCCCAGTCGTACAACAACCAGACGCACTGGAACGACGCCGCCACCGACAGCGTCGAATTCGCGGTGCCCCGCGGCGCCTTCGAGATAACGCCGGAGTCGGTGCAGGTCATTCCCAATGAGTCGGCCAGCCTGCCGCTGGTTGCGGACCGCGTCGCTGGCAAGGACATCTACTGGTGGTGGGCCGGGTTCTCGTTGCGCAAGGTGAGCGTGGACGACGGCGGCAAGCTGGTCGAGCTGGCTCACACCGAAGTGCCGGTCCGCCTGCCGAACTACAAGCCGGTTACGCCCGAGCAGCGACGGGCTCAGGCCGCAGCCGTGAAGACATTCCTGGACGCACATGACGAGGCCGGACTGCTTGAGTACATGAAGTCACAGCCAAACCGGATGCTGACGTTCGCTGAAGACCAGATCGCCAACGGCGCCGTCTATGCAGTGCTGACCCGCGATGATGCTTTTGTCGGGTGCAGCGGGCGTCAGATCTTCCGCATTGACCAGGAAGACCCTAAGGAGCCAGCGTCCGGTATGATGGCGCCGAAGACCGCCACCTTACCAGCCTCGCTATTCGACAACGCGAAGGCTGCGCGCGGCACGCGCATCACTGCCGACATCCTGTTCGGCATGGGCATGACCTACAACGGCTACCTAGTGGTGAACACGCTGGGCGGCAAGGTCATCACACTGAACCGCGATACGCTGGAAGTGATCGACGTCTTCACCGTCGCGGGCAACGACGAACTGTTCATGAACAGCTTCGCCACCGGCCCCGAAGCCAATGGCGGCGCGGTCTATGTGGCCTCCAATACGACCATGTACCGGCTGGTGGTCGACAAGGAGGGCAAGATCCACAGCGACGAGGCCAGCGGCGCGTGGCAGTCGCCATATGACCGCGGGATCCGCATGCCGGCGCCCAAGATCGGCGACGGCACGGGTTCGACCCCGACCCTGATGGGATTCGGCCCCGGCGAAGACAAGCTGGTTGTCATCACCGATGGCGCGAAGACAATGCGCCTGGTGGCGTTCTGGCGGGACAAGATCCCGCCGCACTGGAAGCAAAGGCCCGGCACGCAGTCGCCTCGTATTGCCGACCAGATCGAGATCGGTATGGGCTCGGGGATAGAGTCAGTGCAGTCGGAGCAATCCGTGTCCGTCTTCGGCGACTATGCCTTCGTTGTCAATAACATCCCTACCAAGGACGCACCCCAGCTGAACCCTTCGGGTTCCTTCGCCAGCCTGATCAACGGCGCCACCCGCCCCGGCCCAGCCGGCGTTGCCACGCTCAAATGGCAGCAAAAGGCACACGGCTGGAAGACGCAATGGGTGCGTACGGACGTTTCCTCCATTTCGGTGGTGCCGATGATCAGCGGAGCCGGGCGCATGGCGATCATCGACGGCTACTTCTTCGGCAAGTGGAACGACCGCTACCACATCGGCATGGATCTCGACACCGGCAAGACAGTGATGACGATCCGCACGGGCAGCGACCCAACCTTCAATGGCCTGTATTCCCCCGTCAAGATCGATCCGCAGGGCAATATCTTCTACAGCGGCGCGTTTGGGCTGATGCGCCTTGACACGGCGAAGATGCGGCGCGTTTCCGCAGATTAGCGCGTAGCGACGGCGCGGCGCCACTGAAGCCACGCGTAGCGCGATGCCGGTAACTCCTTAGGGAGTCCGGCTGACGCGAATCGCATCAGCCGGTATGCAACTGCCGCAATGCCAACGCCAGATGCCGGCTGATAGCAACCCCAAGGAAGAGGAGACACAAAATGCAAGCTGCTGTTACCGCCCCCGACTTGCCTGCAACGAGGGCGACTGACACCGAGAACTGGCCCTTCACTGTCAAGCGATCCACGCCGACCATCGGCGCGGAGATCGACGGCATCGACCTGCGCGCTCCGCTCGACGACGATACCTATCTCGCCCTGCGCCGAGCGCTGGTGAAGTTCAAGGTCCTGTTCTTCCGCGACCAAGACATCTCGCCGGCCCAGCACGTTGCCGTGGCGCGGCGTTTTGGTGAGCTGGAGATCCACCCCATGATCGGCCACCATCCGGACCATCCTGAGCTGGTGGTATTTGGTCGCGACGGCGGGCAGCGCGGCCGCGAGAACTTGTACCACTCCGATGTGTCGTGGCGCGAGCTCCCGTCGATGGGCTCGATGTTGCGCTGCGTGGAAACGCCCGAAGTGGGCGGCGACACCATCTGGGTCAATATGGCGGCGGCATATGCCAACCTGCCTGAAGACGTCAAAGCGCGCATCGCCCGGCTCCAGGGCGTGCACGACGCCATGCCCACCTTTGGCCAGGCGCTGGCGGACAATCGGTACTGGGCCATGCGCAAAAAGTACCCGCCGGCGGTCCACCCGGTAGTGCGCACGCATCCCGAGACCAGCGAGAAAATCCTGTACGTCAACGAGGGATTCACGACCCACCTCGCCAACTTCGCCAAGGAGCAGCCGTATCGCATCGGCTCCGACTTCCGGCAGGCCGAGATGGACCTGCTGCAATATCTTTTCCGCCAGGCTGCAGCACCTGAGTACCAGGTGCGCCTGAAGTGGCAACGGAACACGATTGCCTTCTGGGACAACCGCTCCACCCAACACTACGCGGTCCAAGATTATTTCCCGGCGATCCGGCACATGATGCGGGCCACTGTCATCGGTGACCGTCCGGTCTGAGCCATCCTTCGACCCGACTTACCGGGAACCCACGGAGAACACTATGAAGTTGCTGAACCATTTCTACATCAACGGACGATGGGCCGAGCCGTCCGCCGGCGGCACGCTGGTGGATCTTATCGATCCCGCCACCGAAGCACCGGCCGGCAAGCTGGCGATGGGCACCGCCACGGATGTCCACGCCGCCGTTTCCGCCGCGCGGGCGGCCTTTCCGGCTTGGTCGGATACGAGCCGCGAGGAACGGATCGCCCTGCTCGAACGCGTGATCGAGATTTACCGCGCCCGCCTGGGCGACATCGCCGAGGCCGTGCGCGCCGAGATCGGCGCGCCCATCACGCTGTGCCAAAACGTGCATGCCCCCATCGGGCTAGCGCAGATCCAGGCCGCCGTGGAGACGCTGCGCCATTTCGAATTCGAGACCACGCATGCCAAGAGCTATGTCCGCCGCGAAGCGATCGGCGTCGCTGCGCTCATCACACCGTGGAACTGGCCTTTGAACCAGATCACTGCCAAAGTGGCACCGGCACTAGCCGCAGGCTGCACAGTGGTGCTCAAGCCGTCCGAGATCTCGCCGCTCGACGCGATCATCTTTGCGGAGATCATGCACGACGCCGGCACGCCGGCCGGCGTGTTCAACATGATCTATGGCGAGGGGCAGATCGTGGGCGCCGCCCTCTCGTCGCACCCCGGCGTGGACATGGTTTCGATCACTGGTTCCACGCGCGCCGGCGTGGAAGTTGCAATCAGCGCCGCGCCCACCGTCAAGCGGGTGGCGCAGGAGCTTGGTGGCAAGTCCGCGTTGATCATCCTGGACGACGCCGAACTGCAAGCAGCAGTGACTAACGGCGTCGCACAGTGTATGGTCAACTCCGGGCAAACCTGCGTGGCACCGACACGCATGCTGGTGCCGCGCGAACGCTACGAGGAGGCCGTCACCATCGCCGCCGCGGTTGCCAACGCGGTTGTCGTCGGCGACCCGGCAGATCCCGCTACCAAGATGGGGCCGATCTCCAACCGTGGGCAATACGAAAAGATCCAGCGCATGATCGGCCTCGGCATCGAGGAAGGCGCGCGCGTGGTGGCGGGCGGCCCCGGCCGTCCGGAAGGGCTGGAGCGCGGTTTCTATGCGCGTCCAACCGTGTTCGCCGATGTGCGAAACGACATGGTCATCGCGCGCGAGGAAATCTTTGGGCCGGTGCTGACCATGATCCCTTATGACGGCGAAGACGACGCCATTGCGATTGCCAACGACTCCGCATTTGGCCTGGCTGGCTATGTCGTATCGAGCAACCTCGAACGCGCACGCCGGGTGGCGGCTCGGCTGCGGGTTGGGTCGGTGCGGATCAATGGAGCCATGCTGGATATCACGGTGCCGTTTGGCGGGTACAAGACTTCGGGCAACGGGCGAGAATATGGTGCCGAGGGCCTTGCCGAGTTTTTGGAGTGCAAGTCGGTGACGATCTGAGCAATCGCGCTCAGTAAAGCACCGGAAGCATAGGTCGAAGCCAAAGAGGTGCTCCAAAGCCGATTGGAATGACGACGCCTCCTACTCCCTCTTATATGAACACCGCCCCGGATGCCAGGGTCTGGTTTAAGTGTTTTGACGTGCTAGGTATCGGCTGCGGTCTTATATCCGGCCTTGTGCGGTGATATGACCGCGGTCTCGATGGAAGCAGCTGGGAACGTCCTAATCTCTCACGGCGGGCTTGATGGCCCAAGGGGAGCAACAGGTTTGGGTTCCCACGGTCCGACCTAGTTTGCGATCACGCTTTCTCCTTATCCTGTGCAGCCGTGAAGGGATTCGATCAAGTGGCAGTTCTTTCCTGGGCGGTCGGCTTACACCGGTCGCTGACTTACGTACTGCGGGTCGTAATGGCGGCCATGGGCCAGCAAGGCCTATGCTGTGCGGGCCAGTTTGTTGGCCAGTGCCACGACCACGACGCTGGTAGGTCGACGCGCAAGCAGGGCTTCGGCCCAGGCCGGCCGTTCTTTGGATCGGGTCAGCACGATGCGTGCCCCATGGATCAGCAAGCGCCGCAGGTACGGGTCGCCCCGTTTGCTGATACCACCCAACTGGACTTTGCCGCCAGAGCCCGACTGTCTCGGAATCAGCCCCAAGCTTGCAGCGAAGGCTCTGCCTGAGTGGAGAGCTTGGGCAGCGCCCATGGTTGCCGCCAGGGCCGTGGCGGTAATTGGACCGATGCCGGGGACTTCTTGCACCATCTGTCCCGCGGCATGACTGCTTAGCCAGTTGGCGATCTCGTGCTATATATCTCCAAGATCTGCTCATCCTGGCGCCGGATTTCATCCAGTTGCCGGGCCAGGGCCGACCACAGCACCGGCGGCACAGTCTTCTCAATTTCTTTCCGACAAGCGCGTATCTCAGCCAACCCGGCGTGGCGCCCCATCTTGAAGTACAGTCCAAATTCACCCAGCAATCCGCGAAGCGGATTGATTCTGCGCATACGCGTGCCGACCAACTCAGAGCGAATCCGGTGCAAGCCCAACAGAGCTTGCTGGTCTTCTGTCTTTACCGGCACGCTAGGCATCCCCGGCTGACGCGCCGCCGTCCATATCGCACGTGCATCGGCAGCATCCGTCTTGTTGGTTCGTACGAACGAGCGGACATAGAGCGGGTTTAGCAGAGTCGCTTGATGTCCCAGGCTTTGAATCTTGCGCGCCCACCAGTGCGAGCCGCCGCAAGCTTCCAGAGCGATGTGACCGATTGGACATACGACATCGCCATCCTGTAGACCTGCTGACGGGTGCACGAGGACCGAATCAGGTCACCAAAGTCAACGTGGCTGCGCTCGCCTGCAGCATCCAGCCGCTGCACATCTCGCGCCGCAGCACCGGATGGCAGATGCCCAAGAGGTTCAGTGATCCGAGTGTGTAAGTTCGGCTCGGCCAAGGCCAAGTGATGGCTTGCGCCGTGCTTATCCCTTGAGCGACGGTGAACATTTCTCGACAAAGGCGGAGACCGCTTCCCTATGGTCTTCCGTCTGGTCCGACGGCATCTTGAACGCCGCCGACATTTCCAACAAGGTATCCAGGCGGGTAAGCATGCCCTCGCGCAGCCGCCGCTTGGCCAGCCGGACCGCCTGCGGTGGGTTGCCGGCGATGGCCTGTGCGATGCCATAGGCGGTAGGCAGCAATTCCTCGGCGGGCGCCACGCGCGACACCAAGTTCCATTCCAGCGCCTGGCGTGCATCGATCATCTGACCGGTAAAGGTTGGCTCCGCCGCGCGCGAAAGGCCGATGATCCGCGGCAGCAGCCGGGCACCGCCGTCCCCGGAAGCGATGCCCAGTTTAACGAAGCTTTCGGCGATTTTGGCTTGCTCCGAGGCAATGCGGATGTCGCACGTGCACGTCAGGTCGAGCTCCCCGCCGGCAGGTGCTGGATTCAGCGCCGGTAGTCTTGCCGGATCTCTATGCCGGGCACCTGGCAAGAGGCATGGTGGCCCATGTCGCTGATATTGCCGCCGGACGAAAACGCCGAGCCGCTACCGGTGATCACCACGGCACGCACGGAGCGGTCGTCCCGGATGCGGTCGACGGCCTCCAGGAACTCCGGTGCCTCGGTGTTTCCGGTCAGGGGTTGCGCCGTACCAGGTCGCCCATTGTCAGCGTAATGATGTGACCATCCTACTCGTACATCAGAAAATCGGACATGGACTTTTTCTCCTCGCAGCTTCAATCGCTGCTTCAATCGTTATGATTAGGTGCGGCATGGCGTGTCATGGTCCACCCCGTGAATGGATCCGAGGCGCTCCAGCGCCGGGTCCAACGCGTGTCGCACGCAGCGCACTGATGCTCCTTGGTCTGGCAGACGACGCCTGCGCCAAAGCTGCGCCAGCGAACGTCGCCGACGGGACGCAGCGCGGCGTGGCCATCGGCGCAGCGTACATCGTGGCGCAGGCTATCACAACGTGCGCAAAGGTTCTGCAGTGGCAGAGCCGCCATCGGGCTGGCTGCCGCCGGCCGGGGCGTGGGCGCGTGCATTTCGGGGACATGGCCGCGCCGCGCCTGGATACGGCGCAGCGACGCCCAGAATAGCGCGCGCAGCGCATCGGATCCGCTCTCCTGCGCCGCAACCCGGCATCGATCCACATGGCGTTGCATCGCCATGCCGAACTCCGTCGCGGAAGCGAACCAAACGATCCGCGCATGGGGATCGGCGTTCTCAATCCCGCTATCGAACACGTCGGCCAGATGCCGGTAGTAATCTTCCGTGCCGTTCGCTGCCCGTTTGAGGGTGAGCGCGTGCGCGAGCCGGCTGCGCTCGCGAACTTCCGCCCGAAGTTCGCTAAGAAGCGGCAGCAGCCGCACGGCGGGCCGGCTTCGCGCGCTCATGCCGTCACGGCGTGGAGCGTCGTCCGCGCGAAATCCGCCACCGAGGTCTGCGCCCGGGCCAGCAGCGCTTCTCGGACCATCCGGTTCCAGAACGTCTCTGCGCCATCCGCCGCGCGCCGTTCACGCGGCCGGCGCGTGAACAGCTGGAGACCGTAGTCCTCCGTCACGCCGATCGCGCCGTGCAGGGCGTGCGCCGCCGTTGCCACCAGCGGCACGGCCATGCCGGTGCGCGCCTTCGCCACGGCTGCCGCCAGCCGTTCGCGAACGTGACACGCATCGCTGAATGCGATTTCGGCTGCGATGTCCGCCGAAGCCACATGCTGGGCCATGACGCTCAATTGATGTTGCAAGGCCTGGAACTTGCCGATCGACTTGCCGAACTGCGACCGGTCGTTGCAGTAATGCAGCGCCATGCCAAACAGCCGGTGCAGGGCGCCCACGATGGCGGCTGCGTGAATCGCCGCACTGAACAGGCGTGCCTCTTCGCCATTCCGGCCGAGCCGAGCAGCCACTGCCTCACTGCTCCAGGTCAGCGTGCCGCACGGCCTGCTGCACACACCGGTGGGCGCACGCAGTGCCTGTGCGGTGTCGAGCATCAGCAGTTCACCATCTACGTTCGCGAGCACATGGCCGCTGGTCATGCCGAACGGCACCAGCGCAGCGCAGAGTGCACCGTCCGGCGCGCGCGGGCAGGCTCCGGCCAGCGCGACCATGCCAGCCGGCGTCGCCCAGCGGCGCACGCGCTGCGATGCTCTGTGCTGCCGGCACTGGCATTGCATAGCGCCCAGAGGCGATGAAGATGGGCGCCAGTGCCGGCAGTGGCAGCCCTGCGCCGCCGACGGCCTCGGGCGCCAGTAACTCCAGGAATCCGCGCGAAATGCCCCTGCCTCGGAGGGCATGGCCGTCAGGTGGAAGGCATCTAACAGATTACGCACTTCTTTCTCCAAGTTTTAGTGCCGGCGGATGGCACGGCTTCACAGCCTGCCGGTACGCGCCGCATTCCAGTAGCGCTCCCGCTGCGGCTGCGGCTGCGGCTGCGGCTGCGGCTGCTTGTAGCAGCATGCCTGTCTGAAATATCCCCCAACAAAAGCGAAATACTTGGGATCTCACAGGGCAAGTAAGACTGTACGGAGGCGAGTGCATGAGGCCCCGCGAGGGCCGCCGCTAGACCATGAATCCTGCGCGACATGTGCGTCAACTACGCAACCGCAGCCAACTTTGTAAATCGAAGCTGGATGTCTCTCCGAGGAAGCCGCCTTCCCCTAGACAGATTGGCCCCCGAGCGCGGAGTGGCCAAACCAAGGCAAGCGCAGGTTTTCTCTCGATCGATATGGCACACGGTCGACGCTGGAGCCTTGATTGGCCCCTAGGTTCGGTTCGCAGGTTCAATTTGCAGAATTGGTCAACAGCCTGCCCGAGAGACTTGCACGCTAACCGGCTACAACCGCGCCACCAACTGAGGGAAACACCCCCCAGGAGCCATCAGCGTGCCGGAAGAAGTAGATACCCAGAACATCCGCGCGCCCGATCGCTTCGACGTGGGCATAACGCTGACCGTTCGAATTCGCGCGGCCAATGTGCGTGACACGGCTTGGTATTCCGCCAATCCATTTATCCACCATTGCATGCAATGATTTCTGTCCCGCTTTCACTGCCCGCTCCCAGAGTGTCGTGTCGTCATGGGCGCTGGTGGGCATCTGCCGTGCGCAAGCTATGACATCTGCTTGTCGGCCTAGCGATCAGGCGTACACTGCTGTCCTTGGGATAAGCATAGGTGTTACGGCAAGTCCCGCCCCCACCCGTGACGAGGGGGCACAAACCGCATGCCGACTGTGGCCGGATTGACCACGCAAGAGCGAAACGCTGCTACACATCAGTCTTTAACAATGACAAGCACGGCGCCAGCCTACAAACAGTTGCGCTACGATGAAGACTACCGCTACCTGCAAGACCCCGCCAAACGGAACGACTTCTGGGATCCAATCAAATATATTCCGATAGGCAGCTCCACTTGGTATCTCAGTCTCGGCGGCGAAGTTCGGGAACGCTTCGAGGATCACTCGGCTACCAATTTTGTCGTGCCAGGCAAGCAAGCCGACAGTTACGTGCTGCACCGTGCCCTATTCCATGCCGATCTGCATGCGGGTGATCTTGTCCGCGGCTTCGCACAATTTGGGAATCAGCTGGCACCAGGCAAAGATGTACCCGCTCCACCTTATAGTGACCGGTTTGACGTGCAACAGGCGTTCCTTGACGTGCGATTCCCGTTGACTGACAGCCCCGACGATGACCCGGCCTGCGGCTTGGGCGCCAGGAGATGGCCTTTGGCGCGCAACGCCTGATCTCAATCAGGGATGCGCCAAACGTTCGCCGCTCGTTTGATGGTGTGCGCCTGGGCGGAACAGTCGACCGGGTTCGCCTCGACGCCTTCGCCACGCGTCCCGAACTATTGCGGGACGGTGTCTTCGATGGTCAACCCAACCATCCTCAGGGTTTTTGGGGCGTCTACGCGACAGTGCCAACCAGCGTCATCCCACACTCCGGTTTCGATCTCTATTACCTTGGTTTTGAGAACGACCATGCGCTGTATAAAATCGGCACGGGCGTGGAGCGGCGGCACTCGATCGGAGCACGCATCTTTGGCCACCGCGGCGGCTGGGATTGGGATTGGGAAGCGCTCGGCCAGTTCGGAACCTTCGCCCAACAACAAATCCGCGCGTGGGGCTTTTCAACCGATACGGGCTACGCATTAACGGCTTACGACTGGAAACCTCGGGGTGGGTTAAAGGTGACCGCCAGCAGCGGCGACCGAAATCCACACGACAGAACGCTTGGCACATACAGCGGACTATTTCCGAAGTTGGCGTACTTCAATCAGGCCGGGCTGATTGGCGCCTCCAACGTGATCACCGCCACATTCTAATCAATGCCGGCTTCGTACATGTGGATATTGCCAAGATCTTGAGCACAGTGAGCGGGCACAACACAAACTTCACCTATATCGCGGCTAGTTACACGTTCTAGCTGAACTGACTTTCTTCACCCGCGTAACTGCTCGCCAGCGCCAGGAACCCGGGAAAACTCAACAAATTGCAGGAACCCATCTAGAAAATCCTTCAACCGCAGGCGCACGGTGTCGTCTGCTATCTCGCCTGACTCGACGAAGACATGATTGGCCCTGGCGACCATCAAGCGCCCACCTGTCCAGTGGCGCGTGCCGAGCGTCTTTAGAACTGGAAGCCAGTCGTTCTGGGCCAGGATGGTACCGAAGCTGCCGGCCGAGGCACCGATTACCGCGACGGGCCGGTTTCCGAAGACGCGGGGAATGTCACTCGCTGGGCGGGATAGCCAGTCAATGGCGTTCTTGAAGACCCCGGGAACGCCATTGTTGTATTCAGGTGTGGCAAGCATCAGCCCATCGCTGGCCGTGACACAGTCCTTGAGTTCTACAACCGCCTTGGGGAGCCCCTATTGCTGTTCCAGATCGCCGTCATATAGCGGAATATCGTGCAGGGTCGCAATATCGAATGCCACAGCCGGGCCGACCAGCGATTGCGCTGCCCGCAGCAGAGCCGTGTTGTACGACTGCCCACGAAGACTGCCGGAAATCCCCAGAATTTTTATCATGTACTAGTCCTTCCACTGAATCGAACGTTTTGGGGCTGCGATCCCGCCATTCGCAGAATGGGCGCGTGCATGTGCAACAGACGTCATCCGCGACGTCCCTTAACCTGAAGCCCCGCCATGTCGGGGGCGATCAGTCGGGCCGAGTCGCTGCCCTTGACCTCGCCAAAGCGCGCGCCGCCGCTGTTCCAGTCATGCGTCGCAGCCTCAATCTCGGCCGGACTGCGCGCAACGAAATTCCACCACAGCAGGACTTCCTCATCGAACGGGATGCCGCCGATGATGAGCAATTGTGCAGGCGCGGCACAGCGCAAGCTTAGATGCTCGCGGCCAAGGCCAAGGTACAGCAAGGTACCGGGGGCGAGCTTCTCCCCCGCAACGTCCACCTCGCCCCACACCGTGAGCGCAGCATACTCAAAGGAGGGATCTAGCGGTATCGATGCCGCCCCAACGCGAGCGGCCACAAAATCAAGGCCGACGAGCGGCGAGTAAACGAAGACAGGAGACGACTTTCCGAGTGCCGCCCCAGCCAAAACGCAGCTCGGCGGGCGCGACTTGCATGAGCGCCGTGGCAAGGCGACGATTGATGGCGTCGCGGCGCAAGCTGCCGATGAACAGCCCGATGTCATATGAATTCATGATGTGGCTCGGCAAGGCGATGGATGATTCAGCGGGCATTGACCGTCAAGCCACCGTCGATGGCCAGCTTGGCGCCGTTGAAGTATCCCCCCCTGTCCGAGGCGATGAATGCTGCCAGATCGCCAATCTCCTCGACTGTTCCCCAACGGCCGGAGAGGATTCCCTTGCTGCGACAGAAGTCGCGAAGCCATTCGGCCTTCGGCTTGCCAGACTGGGCCGCGGTTGCCGCGGCCCAGTCTTCGCGCCACTCGGTACCGACCAGCCCAGGCACGATGGCATTCACAGTGATGTTCTCGTCGACAAGATCGGCGGCCAGATAGCCGGTGACATGCATCAACGCCGCGTTGTTCAGGCCATAGGTCAGCGCAGGCATCCAGGCCATGGTGCCGGACGCGCCTGCAACATTGATGATGCGGCCCGTGCCATCATGCGGCACCAGCGGCAGAAACTCGCGGATCATGCGCAGTGCGCCCACAGACTTGATCTGCACCTGGTTAATCCAGTCGCTGTCGTCCCACGTGATCTCCCGGTCCTGCCGGCGGATGGCCGCGCCGGCATTGTTGACCAGGATGTGCGCCAAGCCGAAATGCTCCCGCACAGTTTCCGCAGCCGCCTGCACCGAACCGGTGTCGGTAACATCGGCCTCCACCGGCAGCGCGCGCACGCTGAACGTCTCTTCGAGTTCCTTGGCTGCATGCACCAGGGCTTCGCGCCCACGTGCAATGAGAACAATGTTCACCCCTTCAGCCGCCAGCGCGCGCGCCACACCCTTGCCGACTCCCTTGCTAGCGCCGGTGATCACCGCAACGCGCCCTTTAAGACCCAATTCCATGGTTCAAGCTCCATATGCCGAAAGTTCGGCTACCCAGAAAAACTATCATTCGCAGAAATATATACAAAATATAGTTATATATGTTTAATGGATAACCCTCAGGCTGTGGCGCTGGCGGACAAATTGCGTGGTTTTGCGCCGCGTTGATGAGCCTCGATGCGGGCGGCATCGTTCGATTTTTGGAAACCTGGTGTTCTTGGTATTCGGGCTACTTCATTGCGGAGGTTTCCTCTAAACTCGCTTCGAACACCAATGTCATTCAGTCGGTGGCAAGCAGAGAATGCTCGCGCAAGTATCATGTCGGCGGTTAATCGCATGGCCCCGGTCAAGCCGGGGCAGAGCGTGCAGCTCGGCAATGCGCTGCTCGATATTCCACCTACGCGAAGACGATCTCCGGCCTTCTGGCATTCTCCCTTGGCCTCCTGTGCCGTGCGACCGGCATTCCCTCCCCTGCGCCTCCCTGGATCATGAGTGCGTTGCTGGTCGTGTCGATGACCTGCGGATACCTGATCGTGGACCATCTTCAGGCACGTCGGGAGGCATCCGGGAAGTAGCCGCACATCTCGCTGCCCCGGGCTGCCGTCTGAACAGGAACGATCCCCCGGCTGCGCCCACACCGTATCCATTCCGCATCGAAGGAGTTTCCGTCATGGCAAAAATGAGAGTCTGGTGCTTCGAGCGGTACGGTCCACCCGCCGCGCTGCAGCTGCAGGAACGCGACATTCCTACGCCGAAAAGAGGCGAGGTTCTCGTCAAGATCGTGGCGACGGCTATCAATCCCAGCGATGTCAAGAATGTCGCCGGCCATTTCAAATCCACCACCCCGCGCGTTCCAGGCAGGGATTTTGCCGGTTTCATTGTTGACGGCGAAGGTCGCGAAGGCGAGCTAGTCTGGGGAAGCGGCCCGGGCTTCGGCGTGACGCGTGATGGCGTGCATGCCGAGTACATCGTCATGCCGTCGACCTGGGTCAGCACAAAACCCAATGGCATGGCAATGGAGGCTGCTGCTACCATTGGTGTACCTTACCTTGCCGCCTGGTCCGGGCTGGTGACTGCCGCGCAGATCCAGGCCGGCGAGACCGTGCTAGTAACAGGAGTGTCTGGCGCGGTCGGGCGCGCAGCCACCCAGATCGCCCACTGGCGCAAGGCGCGTGTCATTGGCGCAGCCACGTCGCTGGCAAATCCGTCAGGTGCCGATGCGATGATCGACACGACGGAGCGGGACCTCGCCAGGGAGGCCATCGCGCTGACAGATGGAAAAGGTGTGGACGTTGCGCTCGATGTTGTTGGCGGGCCATTGTTTGAGCAATGCATCAGCGCCTTGCGTCAAGGTGGGCGTCAGATCGCCATCGCGAGCAATCCGCAGGTCGTGAGCTTTAATTTGGTCGACTTCTACCATGGGCTTAAGCACTTGATCGGAGTCGACACGATGCAGCTTTCCGGCCCCGACGTCGTCGCGATGTTGAATCAGATGCGCGCCGGCTTCGATGAAGGATTTCTCTCGCCACCTGAGGTCCAGACCTGGAGCTTTGAAGCCGCCCCGCAAGCCTATGAGGCGGTCATCACAAAAGGGGGAAGCCCCAGAAAGCACGTTCTGGTGTTGCCCACGTAAGCGGTCGCATGTCACTGCGGCTGCCGTCCTTTACAGGCATGGCTACTCTCGGAGCCAGCCTCCGGAACTGGAGCCAAACTGGATGCATGCGAGGCGTTGCGTGGGCTCACGTGCCTATCGAACAGAGCCGGCACACCTCACTATGCCGATTGCGGCTACACTGGACCGGTCATCGGCAGGTGTACCGCCAGATTGGAGCACGCTGCCAGTTCCACGGCTATCCATATGAAATTGGTTCATGACCAAGGACTACGCGGGAGGATCGTCCATGTACCGGGATGGCTGACTCGCCGGCGCAGTCCGCGCTGGCGATCACTTGCGGCCGCCTGGCTCGCCGCAAGTGGCCTGCTAGGGACCGCATCTCACCGCGCGCACGCCGGACAGATATGCGACGCGCCCTATATTCATGACGGAGGGCGGATTCGCTTCGAGGCGGACGGATTGACCCCGATGACCACGCTTGCGTTCTTCCGGAACGTGAACGACCTCGAGCGCGACATTTGTTCGTTCGATTTGGATATCTACTCCAAGTCCGCCCTCCGGCGCTTGATGGGGCCGCCCGTCGAGACAGTGCAGCGTCACCGGCTCGTGATTGACGAGCGCTCAGGACAACCGGTCGTGCGTAGTCTTAATGCGCGCGTTCAGGCCCACGGGCAGTACACTGAGCTGGTCGGGGAAATGAGTACCAACTCGAACGGACTGCTGCTGTACCCGCCGACGCTGATCGAGGGCCAGGTACTCCCCGCGGAAACGTTTATGTCCCGCTACGACTTTCGTATCGTGGACCGCCGCACCGGCACCAAGGTCTCCGATTTCGCTGGTTCAAATGTCCGCCTGACCTTGTCCGAGCGGACAGTGGGGCCGCTGCAGCGTTTGAAACTTGCCACCGGCACACTCCTCTGCTGGCCCATCCGATATACCAAGTTCGTTGATCCCGGCAGCTTTCGGCTGGTCGATACGGATATCGAACTGGAACCGACCGTGCTCAACATGACCGACTGGTATTGCCCAGCGCGGCGATTCGTCATGCGTCAGGAAGTCCGCTACAAGAATCAGCAGCAAGTGGTCGATGTGGTGGAAATTGAATAGGACGGCCGCCGGAGAATTCCCGCATTGGCACGCCCGCATCGCATCGGGCCTGCGCCTCAGCGGCCAAGTCGGGATGGCCGGCGACAGGCTTTTTCCTCCGGGGGCTTGCCGCCGGCAGGTGCGGCTTGCGGTGCGCTTTGGAGAGCTTTGGATTCCGCCGAATGCCGGTACCTTGACCATTCCAACATGTCTTTTCTAGGACCGCCGGTCATCCATGACGACCTGGCGCACCGCGCCATCGGTGAAAGGGTCGACCGGTCGGGCAGCACCATCCAGGTACGGGTCTGCCTTGCGCACGGCGATCTTGCGGAACTGCTCGTCCGCCAGCCGGCCGGCCTGCGAGCGCTGCAGCGCCTCGGCCACGGGCAGCGAGGCATGTGCCGCACGCGCGCCATCCGTGTAGACATCCGGCGACCGCACTGTTGCTGCCTGGGCCGCGGAAGCCATCACCAGCATCGCCACTGCACTAATCATTGCCGTTTTCATCACTTGCTCCTTTGAAAGCTGAAGGGAAAAGCATCCGCCGTATCGAGCCCTTACACCGGCGGCGACGAAGCGCTGCTCACGGAATCAACTATATATCAGACCGTACCGTATGGTACTATTTTGTTTGGAAGATAGCCTTCGGATTTTTTGAAGTCACCACCGCGCGCTGCGGGTCCCGTCGACCGGCCTTTTGGTAGACTGCGCGGGAGCCGACGCCACTGAGCATGGCGCCGGCGACCAACCTTTTTTCAACTCCTGGCAACTGAATGGAATCACCACCGAGCGCCTCCGCCAACCTTCCTCATCGCCCGCCCTTGCGCATGACGCGCCGGGGTGAAGAGAAACGCGCACTTATTCTGAGCATCGCCGCAGACATGTTCCTCGAACACGGCTACGACGGCGTCAGCCTCGACGAGATCGTCAAGGCGTGCGGTGGCTCGAAGACCAATGTTTACAGCTATTTTGGGGGCAAGGATGGGCTCTTCGTGGCCGTGGTGGAAAGGCTCTGTGACTGCTTCCTCGAGAAGACCGAGACGAGTCTAGACCTGTCGCGCTGTACCGCCGCGCAGGGCCTGCAGAAGATCGCGCACAGCTTCCTGCAGTCCTTACTCGAGGAACGCCATCTGGCATTCCTGCGGCTCATCTTCGCTGAGTCGCGGCGCTTTCCGGCCCTCGGCAGCGCGTGGTACACACGCGGCCCCGCGGCAACCTGCGCCTATGTCGCCGGCTTTCTCTCCACGTCACAAGCGGCCGGCGCACGGCTGTCAGCCAGCCCGGAAGTCAGTGCCCGGCTCTTCCACGGCATGGTGCTGGCCAGCGTGCTGCACCGGACCCTGGCTACCGGCGTGCGTCCGGACGACAGCGAAACGGATGCACTGGTCAACGACGCCATCGCTCTGATCGTGGCAGATCACGCGCCCGCGGAAGTACTCCCCGCGGGTCAGAACCGACAGCGCGCGTAGCCCAGACTAAAGTTCGTCCTCAAGTTGGGCTGCTTGATGCCTGCGTTGGGTAGGTGCTGGAAGCGATAGCTCATGGAATAGCGCCGGCGCTTGCCGAACGCCACGCCCACACCAATCATGTCCGAGAGTTGGAACGCCGAGCCCATGAAGCGGCCATCAGCGATCTCCGTGTGGCTCAGCACGTGAAAGCCCACTAGCGCTTCGAAGCAGGGCGCTGCTCAAGATTACTGGCATTTGCATTCATGGGACAGCGCCATCCGCTCCAGAACAATGCCCGCACGCAGAGCGCCTCAGGTGATCACTCAGGCGGCCAGTTCGGTGGCCACGGCCGGCTTGCGTGCGGGCGCGGCCTTCGCTTTTTGCTGTTGCATGTACTTCAGCACAAGTTCCGTGGTCGCCTGGAAATGATCGGCGAGAAGCCGGCACGCGACCCGCGCGTTGCGCGCGACGACGGCGTTGACAATGGCCTCGTGCTCCGCCGCCACGTCGCGCGTGCGTGCCGCCTTGGGCACGGCGAGCGAGAGGAAGCGATAGCGGGCGGTCTGGTCCCGCAGCGTGATCGAAAAACGCCGCAGCCACGCCGAGCGGCAGCCGGACACCAGCACCTCGTGAAACCCGGCGTGCGCCTCTTCCCACTCGGGATTTAGGGCGCCGTCCTTGCCGGGCAGCACCATCGGAATACGGGTCAGCCGGTGATGGGCGGCGACGACTTCCGCTTCCCAGGCAATATCGCCGGCCTCAATCGCATCGTGCAGCGCACTGGCGTCAATTTGCTGCCGCACGCGCGTGAGGTCCAGGAGTTCTTCCACGGACAGCGGCGCTACGCGGAAACCCTTCTGGTCGATGGCCAGCACGAAACCCGTCGCGCACAGCCGCGATAGGGCCTCACGCAGCGGAATCACGCCCGCCTGATAACGCTCGGCAAGCTCCTTCAGACGCAGCTTGCTGCCCGCCGGCAGCTTGCCGTTGATGATGTCCTCCCGCACCGACTGCTCGAGGAGGGAAGCCCACGTGCGGCCGCCCAGTTCCGGCGGTTCCGGCGAAGCAGTGGCGACTTCGCCAGCTACGGTCTTTGCCGACTTGGCTCTCGGCCCCATATGGCCTCGCAGAATGATAGATAGTGGCCACTATTATATATATTTCGAGGCGAATGGAGGAGACTGGCGCCTGCAGCGCCTTGTGCTACGCGGCCCGAATTGGTAGCGCCCTGGCACTTGTCGCGATCACGGATGCGGTGAGCCAGCCGCATTCGAACGCGACAGTAATTTTAGAAACGTACCGAGTACTGGAGCATGTAAAAGTTGATACCAGGGTTGGGCTCCTTGATGCCGGCGTTGGAGTAGTGCTGGAAACGCACCGCCAGTTCCGAGTCGAGCACATCGCCAAACCGATAGCCCGCGGCAATGCGATCGCCAAACTGAAACGCCGTCGAGAAGACCTTGGAGTCCGAGATGCGCGCCCGCGACAGCAGGTGCATGCCTGCCCCAATCTCCGCGAAAGCACCCGAGCGCCCCGAGCCCTGGATCCGGAAGATGGGCGTAAAGCCGATATCGCCCATCACGCTGCTGTTGCTGCCATGTGGATTCCAGCCACCCACGGAAGCCTCGAGACCCAGGCGAACCCGGATCGACTGCGAGCTTGTCGCCCAAAGGTCGTTCTTCAAGTTCCATCGCGCCTCGAGGCGCGCAATCGAAGCCGCATCTCCCGCACCCAATGCGACCCCGAGACGAATCGGATCGAACCACGAGGCGTCCTCGCTGGTGGGCGCGGCACCCGCGGCGCCGCTGGCAAACGCACTGGAAAGCAGGATGATGATGACGGATCGAAGCATGACGAAAGCCTTATGAAAAGTAATTCTTGCTTTTGGTAACACGTTGCGCGGCGCTGAAAGTGAACACGAACCATGAGGATTTCATCGCCGTGCCGAACACTCCCCAGGTTCGCGCACCTCCAGGGCGGGCTCCGCGCGAAAATCCGGAAGTATGTTCAGCGCAAGCGGTCGAATAGATGCCGCCAGCGCATATCTGAGTTCCACATTTGGAACGACGTGATCGCATGGAATACTGTCCGTGGAAGAAGGAGCGTCGTTCGTCGCGTGGAAGGTGGCTTCACGATGCTTCCCGATGTGTGGCCAACGAGGGAGCGAACATGGCGCGAGTCGACGGGTCGTCGTCGGCGTGGCGCCTGCAATCAAGCTGGGCACCGGCACGCTAGAAAGGTGCTTTTGGGGTTGACTGCGGAGGACTCGTTCGTAAAGCGAGTGAATTGTTGAAGGCCGGCGCGGGTAATGGGCCAACTATCCGGTGCCGGCCTGGTGCTTGAGCTAATTGGCGACCAACTGTGTAAAAGACATAACGATCTCTCACACAGCGGTTGCACGGGCGATCAGCGAGCGGAGTCCAGCACCTCGCTGTCCTTCACGACGTTCTGGGCCTTGGTATAGCTCTCGATCAGCAATTGGTACGCCGGGAAGATCTTGGTGTAGATCTCGGCCCACTGCATGGCATCGTCCCGGTGCCAGGTTTTCTGCAGTTCCGAAGCAACCGCGGCGGTATCCATGGGAACCACCCCGGCTTGTACAACCCGGGCAAGCGTGATCTCCTGGGCCATCTTCGAGTACGTGCCAGACGCATCGACTACCGCGAAAACTCTGAAACCATCCGCGACCGCGCTAATCGAGGGGAAGGCCATGCACACGCTCGTAATGGTGCCCGCGATAATCAGCGTCTTGCGGCCGGTCGCCTTCACCGCAGCCACGAAATCCGGATTGTCCCAAGCATTGATCTCGCCTTTGCGGGCGACATACTGGGCATGCGGCGCGTTTTCATGGATTTCAGGGATTAGCGGACCATTGGGACCTTGCGGCACGGAAGCCGTCGTGATGACCGGCAGCTTGGAAAGCGTGGCCATCTTCGCCAATGCGGCGGCACGGGCCCGCAGTTCAGGCATGGGCATATCGCCTACAGTCTGGAACAAGCCGCTCTGATGGTCGATCAGCAGCATGGCCGCATCGCTGGGATCGATAACCGGGCGCTGCCCATTGAAATTCGCAGGTGTGCTCATCGTGCTTCTCCTTGAGGGGTGAACGGTGCATCGGCACCAACTTTAGAATGCTCTGCCGCAACGAGGCGGCAGAACAGGACTATCCTTGCATCTGACCAAAGCGACCACTGTTGAAGTCGGCGTAGGCCTGGATAATTTCTTCCTCGCTGTTCATTACGAAGGGACCGTAACCCACGATTGGTTCATCAATTGGCTCGCCGCTCAAGAGAAGTGCGACGGTGTCGCTAGTGGCCTCGATCGACATGTCCTGCCCTGCTCGGTCCAGTACGACCATTTGCGCATCGCGGGCCACCGTATCGGCATTCACGAGCACCGAACCTCGCAGGATAACGAGCGCCGTGCTCCAACCGTCTGGAAGCGAAATTTCGTTGCTGCTGCCCTGCGTCAACCGCAGGTCCCAGACATGCATCGGCGAGAAGGTTTGCGCAGGGCCTGTGTGACCGGCGTACTCGCCCGCAATCACTCGAACCGTCCCGGCTCCATTCGGGAGCGTTACGGCCGGAATGTCCCGGTCGAGGATAGCCTGGTAGCCGGGCTCGGTCATCTTGTCCCTGGCCGGCAGATTCACCCAGAGCTGCACCATCTCCAGCGCGCCACCGGATTGGGTGAAATCCGGGGAATGGAATTCCTCATGCAGAATGCCTGCGCCCGCCGTCATCCATTGCACATCGCCGGGACCAATGACGCCGCCCCGCCCTGTCGAATCACGGTGTGCCACCTCACCCTTGTAGACGATCGTAACCGTCTCGAAGCCGCGATGGGGATGCTGGCCGACCCCGCGCGGCCTATCGGCAGGGGTGAAATCGGCCGGCCCTGCGTAGTCGAACAACAGGAACGGACTGAGGTGTCTTCCAAGGGTCTGGTAAGAAAACATCGACCGCACCGGGAAGCCATCTCCCACCCAGTGGCGCTGGGGTGCGCTGTACACGCCAAGGACTCGTTTCATGTGAATCTCCAAAGGCGATTGGATTCAATCGCATCATTTGCGGAAAGCATAGGTGCGATGCCACTCCCCCGGTAGTCTGCTAAATCGGGCTACAGAGTCCCAATTCGTGAACGATGGGCCGACTCTTCCCGTGCAAGACTCGCGACCCGCTCCCACAGCAGCCACTGTCAGGCTTCGGAATTGACCGTAAAGTCCGAAGGCGAGTCAGGTCCCCAGATGTACAAGATCTCGTCTCGCGCATGGGTTCGCTCCTTCCAATCGGCACCGGCCGGAATATAGTCAATGTGAGCGGCGTACTCGCAGAAGGAACCCCACGGATCTCTCGCATAGTAGAAGTAGTTGGAGCCAAGGATGTGTCTACCAACTCCCCAGCCATCGCAGAACCCCGCCGCCCTCATCTGCATCGCGCCACTTCCCACGTCGTCCATATCTGGAACCTCCCAGGAACTGTGATGCCATCCTGTCGCCGAGGACGCCGCAAAGGCAACTATGTGATGGTCGCTGCCATGCCTTGCATGCATATACCCGACCAACCCGTCCGCGCTGTCGGTGATTCGCATGCCGAGGGCCTGAACATAGAACGCCATAACCGCCTCCATCCGGGGCACAAAGAGCATCACATGAGACAAACGCAAAGGCTGAACCTCTCTGATTTCGCTACGGTTCAGCACATTCCTCGCAACGGCATCGCGCTGCAGTGCTGTCGAGATGACACCTCGGTCGAGTTTCACCGGTGCATCGATGGGTCCCTGACGTAGCTGGACAAGATTTCCAGCTATGTCACGAAACCAATAGCCGCCGGGTGGCGCCTCGGGGAACGGCGTCCCTGGAGTACCGCCAGCACGAACAACCTGCGCACAAATTCTCTCGAAGTCTTCTGGAAAACAGCGGAACGCGATATACCCCAAGGTTCTCGACCACCCAGGGAAAATGCGTGCCCAACAGCGTTGTGCACCGCCAGCGCGCAACTCCAGATTGCTGCCGGGAATCTCGACTACATCGAGGCCGAACGCCCAGAAGAACTCTGTTGCAACGCGAAGGTCCGGTACAACAAGGCCAAAATGGTCAATCGAATGTATGCCAGCCAACTCATCCATGTTTGACGTCTCTTCGTGCATCTTCCTGCTCCCCTGCTCTGCGTCAGCCGAGAGCAGACGGCACATCGATTGTCCGAACGCTGTGCCGCAAGCGCACGACTCAGCTCTCCGCGCAGTGGCAACGCCGTGCACATTGCATAGCCCCGCCACCTGGCTTGCGAGGGCAATCATTCGGATGCACCCCGCCGCCGGACCGATGATGTGGATTGCCGGAGCGATGCGGATTGGCCAGCAGGCTGACCAGTTGTGCATTTGAAGTCAGGTCCCGGCACATCACTGTCCACGCTAGTCCGACTGATTGTCTTTCAGCGAGTGCGTGCCGGGACGCGAAGAGTAGCATCGGAACGCCGCCTTTACGTACGCCTCATTGCCGAAAACGGCGTTCTTCACAGCCGAACAATACCCCTCCGGGGACTGGGATTCGAGCAATCATCAGGGCGATTGCTGAACGCAATCGACCTTCGGTATCCTATGGACCCAACGCATCCCTCTCTCTATACATTCGCATGCAGCTAAGAACGGACGAACTTGAAGCTTTCCTGTTGGTTGTTGAGCAAGGCAGCGTCAGCGGGGCCGCCCGTCACCTCAATTTATCGAAATCCGTTATCAGCAAGCGTTTAAGTGATCTGGAGCGTACGCTCGGCGTATTGCTCCTTCAGCGCTCGACGCGACGCGTTCAGCCCACGGAGAATGGGGCAAGATTCTATGAAGAGACGCGCTCAGCATTGGCGCAACTCACGCGCGCTGCCGAGACCATTTCCCAGAACTCACAAGAGTTGTGCGGCGAAATGCGAATTCTTGCTCCCATGAGCTTTGGCACGCTCTGGCTCTCTCCACTCCTGTCCCGGTTCGCAGCCGCGAATCCAAAGCTCAATCTGATCGTCGAACTCGACGACCGGCTCGTCGATACCGAACATGCGCGGTTTGATGTGGCAATCCGGGTGACGCGCCTGGGCGACACTGCGATGATCGCAAGGAAGCTTGCGGCTAGTCGCAGGATCGTTTGCTGCAGCCCAGCATACGCGCAACTAGCAGGGCTTCCCAAGACGCTGGACGACATCACACGCCATGCCTGCCTGACCTATAGCAACGCGCCGCCCGGCCAGATCTGGGCGTTCCAGGGTCCGACACCTCGGTCCGCCCCGAGAGTGGTCACGCCGCGGGGTCAGTTCACCGCGAATAATGGCGAGGTGCTGAGGGATGCAGCGACAGCTGGACACGGGCTGGCCGTGCTGCCGCTCTTCATCGTGGCCGACGACATTCGGGCAGGCCGTCTTATCAATGCGCTACCCAACGAGACGCCGCTGGACGACGGCATCTTTGCCGTCTATCAACGCACCCCGTTTGTCTCGCATAAGCTAAAGGCACTTATCCTGTTCCTGCAACAATCACTGTCGCCGCCTCCCTGGGAGGATCCGGGGCATCAGGAATAGCCGACGGCATCATTGCCTTGCGGCTGTACGAAGGCCAGCCTAACCTTGTGCTCATAAGTGAAATCCTGCCGTGACGGCAGGCTTCCAACTGACGAATGGAATTCGAACCACGGGTCGGTAGTCAGGAATGACATGAGTACGGGAGCGCTCCTCAAACGAAGTCGCCGGCTACGTCCGGCCCCCCGTTCCGGCTTCGGTAGGGTGGCGGGCGTGATGCTTGTCGCCCTGGCCACCGCTCTTGAGATGACCTGCGCCGCCGCCCAGCAGTCTTCTCCGGCGGCTGCCACTGCGCCCGCCTACAAGCTGATGCGCTACGACGAGGACTACAGCTACCTGCAAGACCCCGCCAGACGGAGCGACTTCTGGGATCCCGTCAAGTACATGCCGATCAGCGCGTCTGGCTGGTTCATCAGTTTCGGCGGCGAAGTGCGGGAACGCTTCGAAGATTACACAGCCGCGAATTTTGGCGTGCCAGGCAAACAGAGCGACAGTTACCTGCTGCATCGCGCCCTGCTCCATGCCGATCTGCATGCAGGTGAATTCGTTCGCGGCTTCGTGCAGCTTGGCAATCAGCTGGCGCCCGGCAAGGATAGCGCGGCCCCGTCCTATAGTGACCGGCTCGACGTGCAACAGGCCTTCGTTGACGTGCGGTTTCCGTTGAAGGAACGTCTGGCCGATGACCCGTTCCTGCGGATTGGACGCCAGGAAATGGCATTTGGTGCACAGCGACTGATCTCGATCCGGGACGCGCCGAATGTACGGCGCGCTTTCGATGGCGCCCGCCTGGGCGCAACGGTCGACCAGGTTCGCGTCGACGCCTTCGCCACGCGCCCGGTACTGTTGCGGGACGGCGTTTTCGATGATCAACCCAACCATGCGCAGGGCTTCTGGGGCGCCTACGCGACGGTGGCGGACAGCGTCATGCCCCACTCCGGTTTCGATCTCTACTATCTTGGTTTCGAGAACGACCACGCGCTGTTTAGCACCGGTACGGGCGTGGAGCGAAGGCACTCGGTCGGCGCACGCGTCTTTGGCCACCACGGACGCTGGGACTGGGATTGGGAAACGCTCGGCCAGTTCGGATCCTTCTCCCAGCGGCAGATCCGGGCATGGGGATTTTCAACCGATACCGGCTACACGCTGGTGGCTTACGACTGGAAGCCCAGGGGCGGAGTCAAGGCGACCATGGGCAGTGGCGACCGGAACCCCCACGACGGAACGCTTGGCACATACGACGGACTCTTTCCAAAACTCGCGTATTTCAATCAGGCCGGGCTGATCGGGGCCTCCAACGTGATCGATATACAGCCATCGCTGACCCTGCACCCGGTCCCTGCCCTGAAGCTCACGCTGGCCTGCGATTTCATCTGGCGAGCGACAACCCACGATGCCGTCTACACCTCCGTGGGCATACCGATCGCGGGTACTGCAGGACACCCAGGCCAGTACAGCAGCAGCCAGTTTTCAGTCGATGCGGCCTGGCAGGCAAATCGCCATATTCTCCTCAATGCCGGCCTTGTCTATGTGGATGTTTCCAAGGCCTTGGGCACAGTGGGCGGCCACAACACAACGTTCACCTATATCGCGGCCAGCTACACGTTCTGACCGTGTCGGGCGTTGCACAAATGCATGGCGCTAGGCAGCGCCAGGCGACATACACCCGCCGGCCCGATCAGGCGCGCAGCGGATACGCCTTGCCAGGGTCGATCTCATACTTTTCGATGGCACGCTGCACCATAGCCTTGTCCAAGGTACCCTCATCCGCCAGAGCCTTCAAAGCGGCCAGGACAATCCAGTGGCGGTCGACTTCGAAGAAGTGGCGCAATTGCTCACGCGTGTCCGATCTGCCGTAGCCGTCGGTACCGAGCACAGTGTACCGCCGCGGCACAAACGGGCGGATCTGCTCCGCCAGCGCGCGCACGTAGTCCGTGGCAGCAATCACGGGGCCTTGCACCTGCCCAAGGCACTGCTCGACATGGGACTGCCGTGGCGGCGCTTCCGGGTGCAGGAGATTCCATCGCGTTGCCTCGTTGCCCTCGCGTGCCAGTTCGATAAAGCTGGGGCAACCCCAGAGGTCAGCCTGCACGCCCCAGTCTCGCCGCAGCAGATCCGCCGCCGCGATGACCTCGCGGAAGATGGTGCCGGCGCCGAGGAGCTGAACCCGGGGCGACGCGCCGTTGCCGTCCTCGCCGCGCCGGAACAGGTACATGCCCTTCAGGATATCGGCCTCGGCGCCTGAAGGCATCGCCGGATGCTCGTAGTTCTCGTTCATCACGGTGATGTAGTAATACACATCCTCCTGGTCCTGGATCATCCGGCGCAGGCCGTCCTGGATGATCACAGCCAGCTCGTAGGCGAACGTCGGGTCGTAGCTGATGCAGTTGGGGATGGTTCCGCCCCAGACCAGGCTATGGCCATCCTCGTGCTGCAGGCCCTCCCCGTTCAGCGTCGTGCGGCCTGCGGTTCCCCCCAGCAGGAAGCCGCGCGCGCGCTGGTCGCCTGCGGCCCAGGCCAGATCGCCGAAGCGCTGGAAGCCGAAGATCGAGTAGAAGATAAAGAACGGGATCATCGGCTCGCCGTGCGTCGAGTACGCTGTGGCCGCGGCAATCCAGTCCGCCATCGCCCCCGCTTCGTTGATGCCCTCCTGCAGAATCTGCCCGTCCTTCGATTCCTTGTAGAACATCAGCTGCGTGGCGTCCTGCGGCGTGTAGGTCTGCCCCTGCTGCGACCAGATGCCGATCTGCCGGAACAACCCTTCCATGCCGAAGGTACGCGATTCGTCCGAGACGATCGGCACGATGCGCCGGCCCAGTACCTTGTCGCGCAGCAGCGTGTTCAGGATGCGGACGTAGCTCATCGCGGTCGAGAACTCGCGCCCCTCGCCACCGGCCTTGAGTTGGGCGTCGAAGGCCGACAACGGCGGCACCGGCAGCGACGGGCCGCGCCTGCGCCGGGACGGAAGATAGCCGCCCAGCGCGCTGCGGCGCGCATGCAGGTATGAGTGCTCGCGGGAGCCTTCCTCGAACTTCAGGTAGGGCAGGGCCTCGAGCTGCTGGTCCGATAGCGGCAACTTGAACCGGTCACGGAAATGCATGAGCGCTTCCACGCGCATGCTCTTTTGCTGATGCGTGATGTTCTGGGCTTCTCCCGCCTCGCCCATGCCATAGCCCTTGATGGTCTTCGCCAGGATGACGGTGGGCTGGCCCTGGTGATTCGCTGCGGCCTGGTAGGCGGCGTAGACCTTGTGCGGGTCATGACCGCCGCGGTTCAACGCCCAGATATCGTCGTCCGACCAGTCGGCGACCATGGCCTTGAGCGCCGGTGTGTTGAAGAAGTGCTCGCGCACGTAGGCGCCATCCTTGGCCTTGAAGGTCTGGTAGTCGCCATCCACGCATTCCATCATCCGCCTGGCAAGGATGCCGGCCTTGTCCCGCGCCAGCAGCGCATCCCACTTGCTGCCCCAGACAACCTTGATGACGTTCCAGCCGGCGCCACGGAATTCCGCCTCCAGTTCCTGGATGATCTTGCCGTTGCCGCGGACCGGGCCATCGAGCCGTTGCAGGTTGCAGTTGATGACAAACACCAGGTTGTCCAGGTGCTCCCGGCCCGCCATGCCAAGCGCACCACGGGATTCGGGCTCGTCCATCTCGCCGTCGCCACTGAAGACCCAGACCTTGCGGCCGGCGTGTTGCCCGAATCCGCGGTCTTGCAGGTACTTCATGAAACGGGCCTGGTAGATTCCCATGATGGGACCCAGCCCCATCGATACCGTTGGGAACTGCCAGAAGTCTGGCATCAGCCAGGGGTGCGGATAGGAAGAGATGCCCTTGCCGTCCACTTCCTGACGGAAATTATCCATCTGTTCTTCCGTCAGCCGTCCTTCGAGGAAGGCCCGCGCATAGAAGCCCGGCGACGAGTGTCCCTGGAAGAAGACCAGGTCGCCGCCATGCTCGCCGGACGGCGCATGCCAGAAGTGGTTGAAGCCAACCTCATACAGCGTCGCGGCCGACGCGAAGCTGGCGATATGGCCGCCGACATTGGAATCGCGCGCTGCTCGCAGGACAAGCGCGACCGCGTTCCATCGGATATACGACCGGATTCGGTGCTCGAGGTCCTGGTCGCCGGTACTCCTGGCCTGCGCATCAACTGGAATCGTATTGACGTAGCCCGTGTTCGCGCTGAACGGCAGGTAGATGCCGGCGCCATGCGCGCGCTCGATCAGTTTCTCGATCAGGAAGTGCGCGCGTTCCGTCCCTTCGTACGCAATGACGGAATCGAGCGCGTCGAGCCATTCCGCAGTCTCCTGCGTGTCGATGTCGTCGTTCGGGGAAGTGGGCGGCGTAACTTGCGCCATGTTGAACTCCTCTTGGGCAAGGTTGAAGCGAAGTGTCCGGCAATCCATATGGGAAGACTCCCCGGACAGGGGAGTGAAGCGTAGCATCCGCACTTCGCCGCGGTAAGGTTCGGATCATCGAACACGCTGTTCCCTCAGCGCGAACACCGGGCTGATGGATCAGGCTGGCGCCTGTCACGACTTGCGCGCCGGCACGGGCGTTGATGCCCATGCGACCATCTGCCAGCCACCGCTGGTATGCTTCCAAACGCTCAGGAAACGGTTATCCAGGGTGCGCTCGGCGCCATCGACGACAGCCTCGATCACCGCCTTGCCCTGCATTACCGCCATGTCATCATAGATATTCTGCTCCACATCACTCAAGCAGGCGTCCAGGTATCTCACTCGCCCGCTCGCAAGCGAGGCGAGGTACGCTTGCTTTCCCTCGCGCAGAGCAGACGAATGCGTGTAGGAAAGCTCATCGGCGAGCAGGCCTTCCAGGGCGGCGATATCGCCAGTGAGCATGGCGCGGTACCGGGCTTCGTCAGCCAGCTTCAGTTGCGTCACGGCCGTTGTGTGTTCCATGCTGCCTTTTCCTTGAATTGCCGGGCATCAGCCCTGCAGGTAGGCTTTGATCAATGTCTTGTCGTTCAACACCGCGCTCCATTCCCCCCGGCGAACCTCATGGATGACGCGCCCCACCGACAGGACGTAAGCCCGATCGGTCATCTCGGAGGCAATCGCAACGCTCTGCTCCACCAGCACGATGCTCATGCCGCGCGCCCGCAGTTTGTTCAGTACCGCCAGTATCTCCTTGACGATCCTGGGCGCCAGCCCGGTGGTCAGTTCATCCATGATCAGCAAGTCGGGTTGCAGCAACAGCGCGCGGGCGATCGCGACCATCTGCTGCTGGCCGCCGGACAGCAGTTCCACCGCGCACTGCCCGCGCTCGCGCAGGATCTCGAAGAGATCGCAGACTTCGTCGAAGGAAAAGCGCGTCTTGCCGCCATTGGCACGCTTGCCGGCGCGCTCGGCAAGCCGCAGGTTGTCATGGACCGACAGCTCGGTGAACAGGTTCCGGTTCTCCAGCACCACCGCGATGCCGTGCTCGAACCGCCGGTAGCCAGGCACCCGGCTGATCTCGACACCATCCTTGACAATGCTACCGCCCATCGGCCTGATCAGGCCGGACAGGGTCCGCACCAGTGCCGTCTTGCCAGCGCCATTGGCGCCCACTACGGCAACCGCCTCGCCCTGCTCCACATCGATATCGATCTCGTGCAGCACCGGCACTGTCCCGTAGCCGGCGCGCAAGCCTCTTACCTGTAGCATCGTCAGACCCCCATATAGGCTTCACGTACACGCGGATCGGCCTGCACCTCATGCAGCGCCCCGGTGGCGATGATCTCGCCAAAATACAGCACGTGCACGGTGTCGCAAGCCGTCATCAGCCCCATATCGTGCGAGACCAGCAGGATGGTGATGCCTTCCTCGTTCAGGCGCGCGATCCACGCTGCCAGCGTTTCGATCTCGTCGCTGTTGAGACCGGAGGATGGCTCATCCAGCAGCAGCAGGCGCGGATTGCCGATGCAGGCGCGCGCCAGTTCGACAATGCGGCGCTGCCCGGCAGGGAGGCTTCCCGCCAGGTTGTCCTGCAGCCGTGCCAGGCCGAACTTCTCGCAGCAAGCCTGTGCGGACGCGCGCATCGCACGCAGTTCGGCACGGGACTTCGGGGTGCGCAGCATGGCTTGCAGCACGCCCGAACTCGTCGCGTTGTAGCAGCCCACCATCAGGTTTTCCAGCACGGTCATGTGCTCGAAGACCTGGGGCGTCTGGAACGTCCGGACCAGGCCGCCGCGGCTGCGCTGCTGGATCGAATCGGCGGTGATCTCTCGCCCCGCCAGCGATACCCTGCCGCCCTTCGGGCGCAGGAAGCCGGAGATGATATTGAAGCAGGTGGTCTTGCCGCTGCCGTTCGGACCGATCAGGCCGACGATCCGGCCCGCGGGCACCTCGAAGCTCACGTTGCGCAGGACGTCGAGGCCGCCGAAGCTGTGCGCGACGCCTTCGAGCTTCAGCAAGGACGGCGTGGCGGCGTGCACGGCATGTGCGCCGGTTCTGAAATCAGGCACGGGAGCATTCATTGCGCCGCCCTCCACGACCGGGCGCGCATCAGCGCACCCACCAGCCCACCCGGCATCAGGGTCACAACCAGAACCAGCGCAAGACCGAACAGCACCTGGTGGAAGTCTCCCAGGCCGCTGAGCAACTCCGGCGCCAGGGCGACGAACAGCGCCCCCAGCACCACGCCATAGACAGAACGCGCACCGGCAACGACCGGCACCAGCAAGAAGACGATGGATCGCTCCACGGTGAAGCTCTGCACGCTGACAAACGACACGTAGTGCGCGAACAGGGAACCCGCCAGCGAGCCGAGCATGGCGGACAGCACGAACATCGCCGTCTTCAGCCCGCGCATATCGATGCCCAGCACTTCGGCCGCCGGCGCGGCGTCGCGCATGGCCCGCATCGACAGGCCAGGCCTGCCCTTGACCAGGTTGTCCACCAGCCACAGCAACAGGATCGCGAGCGGCCAGATGAAGTAGTAGTAGCGCTCCGGCGTGTCGAGCATGAAGCCGAACAGCGACAGCTTCGGAATGCCGCCGATGCCGAGCGTGCCGCCCGTCAGCCAGTCCCACTCGAAGAAGAGCACATTGGCGATGCTCCCCACCGCAAGCGTAGCCAGGGCGAGAAAGAACCCGCCGAGACGGAGCACCGGCGTGCCGATGATCGCGGCCAGCACTGCGCTGAAAACCAGGCCGGCGGCGAACCCGCCCAGCGCCGGCCAGCCGAGTACCGTGGTGCAGTAGGCCGACGCATACGCGCCAAAGCCATAGAACGCCGCCTGCCCGAGGTTGACGATGCCGCACTGCCCGAGCAGCAGGCCAACGCCCAGTCCGCCGACCGTCAGGATCGCCGCGAAGTTCAGCATATCCAGGTAGTGCCGCGACAGCATCTGCCCGGCTACCGCCCATAGCACCAGGGCGATGAGCACCAGCGCACGCGAGTAGTTCATGGTTATCCTCCTTTGCGGCCCACGCGGCCAAGCATGCCGTTGGGAAGCAGAATCATGATGACAATCAGGATCGACAAGGCGATCACATCGCGGTAGCCCGATGGGAAGCCCAGCACGGCCAGCGATTCGATCAGGCCAAGCATCAGCCCACCGACGACGGCGCCCAGCGGATTGCTCAGCCCGCCGAGGATGGCAGCCGCGAAGCCTTTCAGCGTGAGGCCGATGCCCATCTGGTAGTTCATGGCGATCAGCGGCGTGACCAGGATGCCGGCAATGGCGCCGAACCCGCCGCCAAGCAGGAACGTCAGGGACCGCATCCGGCGCACATTGATGCCGGTGGTGGTGGCCCCGTCGGGATCGAGCGAGGCGGCCGTCATGGCCAGGCCCGTCAGCGTCCTGGTATAAAACAGGCGCAGCAGGCCAACCAGCAGCGCGGCAATGCCGATCAGGGACAAAGCGTGCGTCGGCGTGACGGCGCCGAGGAGTTCGACCACGCCGTCACCGCCGATGCCCGGCAGCAGATGCGAATCGCGCCCGCCGACATACAGCGCGGCGGCGGACAAGGTGAAGGCCAGCCCGATGGTCAGCAGCAGATAGCTTTCCTCGGTGGCTCCGCGCCGCGTCATCGGCCGCACGAACAGCAGGTCGATAACCAGGCCGCTGGCCGCCCCGGCGGCGATGCCGGCAGGGATGGCCAGCGCGTAGGGCAGCCCGACGGCCTGCAGCGCGAACACCGCCACCAGTCCGCCAACCACGGCGAACTCGCCTTGCATGGCGTTGACGATGCGGGTGCCCTTGTAGATGACTGCCATGCCGACGCCGATCAGCGCGTAGACAAAGCCATTGGTGATCCCGGACAGGACCGCCTGGATGGTGAGACTCATGGACATCGTGGTTCCTCTCAGATTACCGGTATCGCGCTATGGCTTGGCGGCGGCCGTGTAGCCCAGGCGCACGAACTGGCCCTTTTGCAACCGCGAGTAGGTGAAGCCGGCAAGCGTCATGCCGCCCATGTCGGACGCGGAGAAGTCATAGCCGGTGGTGGCGCCCAGATATGGCTTGCGCAGTGCGCCGCAGAGCTTGTCGTTCGGCGCGTTCGCGCCGGCGGTCTTCAGGCCGTCGGCCAGCGCCATCACGGCGTCCCACGCGACCGCGGAGAAGTGCTTGGGCAGCTTGCCGTACTCCTTGCGATACGCTTCGACGAACACCTTCTGGTTCGGCAGCGGATCCTCGGCCACCACGAACTCCGGGTGGATGATGTTGTCCGCCGCATCGCCCATCGCCTTGACGGTCTCGTAGGTGGCGGTACCGTGCACGGAAAGGATGGGCACGCCAATCTTCAGCTGGCGCACATTGCGGAACGGCGCGGGCGAGGTCGAGATGATGATGAGCGCATCGGGCGTGGTTGCCTTCACCTTGGCCGCCTGGGTGGTCACGTCGGTCGCGGCGATTTCGAATTTCTCCACCTGCACGAAACTGACCCCGTACTCGCGGTCCAGGTTCTTCATGCTGTTCCACACCACTTGCCCGTAGCCGGAGTCATGCAGCACGCCAATCCGCTTGAGGCCGTTGTCGCGGGCGTAGGAGAGCACTGCGCGCGCGTTGAGCTCCTGCGAGGGCGTCATGTGAAAGACGCAGGTGCGCTCGCGCTCCACTGCCGGCCCCAGACCGGAAAAGGCGAATACGGGCAGTCTCTGCGGCTGCGTGATGCTGCCGATGGCGACGGTCTGCGCAATTCCCGTGGGCCCCACAATGGCGCGCACCTTGTGCGTGTACATCAGTGCGTTCGCCTTGGCCACCGCGGAGTCCGGACTGGAACCGTCGTCCTCGAACACGATCTCGAGCGGACGTCCCTGGATGCCGCCGCGGCCATTGATCACCTTCTGGGCCAGCAGGGCGCCTTCGCGTTCGGCGAGCCCCACGGCGGCAAGTCCGCCGGTCGTCGACAACAGCGCGCCGATACGGATTGGCTCGCCGCCCGGCTTCGGCTGGGCCAGGGCCGGCTGTACCGCGCATGTGAACGCCGCGCCCGCAATGACGGCGGCCATCGCCTTCCCGGGCATCCGTAGATGGATTGCTCTGTAGCTCATGTCTGCTCCGTTTCTACTATTAGTGATTGACCCGAGGGCCTTGAAGGATCGGCCCGGGCTCACGGCCCCGGGCAAGACGAGCGGAAGTCCTGCGCATCGGCATGCCCGCTCATCAGCGCCAGCACGTCAGCAAGCGCGGCCACATCGAGATGACTCATATCCCGGCTCTGCATCATGGCGAGGTACTGGCGCACCAGGGATGAAATCGGCAGCGCGGCGTCGTTGCGGCGAGCGACCGCCAGCGCCAGGTCCAGGTCCTTCACCACAAGCGAGATGGCGCCGTCGGCGCCGTACTCGCGCTGCTTCAGTTTTTCCGCCTTGGTCTTGTAGTGCGGACTGGCCACGATGCTGTCGTTGATCGCGTCGATCATGAGCGCGCGGTCCAGCCCCGCGCGCGCGCCGAAGGCGAGCCCTTCGCCGATCACCGCGGTGCTCATGAACACCATCAGGTTGATCATGAGCTTGATGACGCGCGCCTCTTCGGCCTCCCCGACATAGGTTTGCCTCGCAGTGAGACAGGCCAGGACCGGGCGCACGGCCTCGAAGGCCTCCTTTGGACCGGAGACATAGCTGCTCAATTGCGCGTTCGCGGCTAGCGACACCGTCCCGGAGACCGGAGCGCGCAGGTACTGCACGCCACGCTGTGCAAGCGCCTGCGCAACCGTGGCAGAGACATCGGGCGAGACGGTGCTCATATCGACATGGATCCCGGCACCCGCCGCTCCGGCGAGGAGGCCATCCTCGGACATGACAACGTCGCGCAACCCCTCGTCGTTGAATATCGTCGAGAAGACCACGTCCACCGCCGCCATCAGCTCCTTCGGCGAAGCTGCCCTGGCCGCGCCCGCCGCGACGGCGGGTTCGCACTGCGAAGCTGTCTTGTCGAAGACCATCACCGGATAGCCGGCTTTCAGCAGGTTCAGGCACATTGGCCGGCCCATGGCGCCGACGCCAATCCAGCCAAGTCGCAAGGGATTCATGCTTTGTCTCGTCCTTTATGTGCTTTTGGTCAACACTCATTTTTGCGCTGAGCGCAAATAAAGTCGATGTGCGAAGAAATTTAGTTGAGAACCCCAATGCAGGCAAGGCGGGGTTTTCACCGGGGGTGGGAGATACCGCGAGCCATGCGGGCATGGGGGCGCCTTGCAGCCTGAAAGGGGCCGCAAGGTGCGAGGCGGGAACAGCCCTCGACGCCCTATTGCCTGTGCGAAGTGAGTAATCGAGGGCGCGGCGGCCACGTGCCGCCTATAGACCGGCCAGCTAGTCGACCTTCGCGCCGGAGAGCGCCACGGTCTTCCTGGTCTGCTGCGTCTGCTCGTCGATATAGCGCGAGAACTGCTCCGGGCTGAACCTCATCGGCACCATCCCCTGCGCGGCGAAGTTCTTCTCGACGAAGTCCCGCTCATTGAGGATCTCGACAATGGTGGTGTTCAGCTTGGTCACCACCTGCCTGGGCATCTTTGCCGGGGCAAGCACGCCGTAGATGGCGGAGATATTCATCTCCTTGAAGCCGGCCTCCGTAAATGTGGGGACGTCCGGCAGGGCCTGGGTCCGCTTCTCGCCGCTCACCGCCAGCACTTTGATCTTGCGCGCGCCGACGAAGCTCTGGATGGTAGGCAGCGCCGGGAACGTCAAGAGGATCTGGCCGCCCACGACATCGCTGACCGCCGGCGCGGAGCCCTTGTAGGGCACGTGGACCAGATCGGTACCGGCCAGCTTGTTGAACAGCGCCCCCATCAGGTGGGGCTGGCTGCCGTTGCCGAACGAGCCGTAGCTGAGCGTGCCCGGCCGGCTCTTTGCATAGGCCGCCAGTTCTTTGAGGCTATTGACCGGCAAGCTGCCCGACACGGCCATGACGAGGGGCACATAGCCAATGGCGGCCACCGGCACGAAATCCCGCGAGACGTTGTAGGAAAGCGAGGGCAGTACCACCGGGTTCAGCACAAAGGTGGCGTCGTTCGTCAGCAGCAGCGTATAGCCATCGGGTTGCGCCTTGGCCACGGCTTCCGCGCCGATCACGGTGTTGCCGCCGCTCTTGTTTTCGACCACGACTTGCTGGCCCAGCTTTTCGGACATGCGATGGGCCAGTTGCCTGGCGATGATGTCGGTGGTGCCGCCGGGCGCGTACGGCACCACCAGCCTGATGGGCTGGGCGGGATAGGACTGCGCCCACGCCGTGCCCGCCCCGGTCAGCCAGGCGAGGGCGACGGCCGCCAGGCCCATATGCCTGCAGTGGCGGGAAAGCCCGCTGGTCTTTGCGTCCGTCCTTGCATCCTTGTTCCCGCGCGCAGGGGAATTTTCGCGGCCAGGTTGCCGCTTGTGGTCTTGCCAAAGCATAGTGTCTCCATCCATTTCAGTATTGGAATCCAGCTCGCCGGCTGGCTTTCATTCAGGCAAACAACCAGGGCTCCCGCCGTGCCCGCTCTTGTTCATAGCCGCGGATTTGTACGGTATGGCGCAGCGCCAGCGCGATATCGTCGAGCCCGTTCAGCAGGCAGTACTTCTTGAACGGATCGAGCGAAAAGCCAATCGTTTCGCCGGACGGTGTCGTCACGATCTGCCCGGCGAGGTCGATTTGCAGGCGGTAGCCGGGGGTCACCGCGACCTCGGCAAACAGCCGGTCGACAACGGCCGCATCGGCGACAATCGGCAGCAAACCGTTCTTCATGCAGTTGTTGTAAAAGATGTCGGCGAAACCGGGCGCGATCAGGGCGCGCATGCCGAAGTCTTCGAGTGCCCACGGCGCGTGTTCACGGGACGAGCCGCAACCGAAGTTCTCGCGCGCCAGCATGACCGAGGCACCCCGATAGCGCGGCTGGTTGAGCACAAAGTCCGGGTTCAGCGGACGGCTGCTACAGTCCTGCCCCGGCTCGCCGTGATCCAGGTAGCGCCATTCATCGAACAGGTAGGGACCGAATCCGCTGCGCTTGATGGATTTCAGGAACTGCTTGGGAAGCATGGCGTCGGTATCGACGTTGGCGCGGTCCAGCGGCGCCACCAGTCCGTCCAGCGTGGTAAAGGCTCTCATCGTTACCTCCTCGTCAAAGCGCGCGAATGTCGACGAAATGGCCCGCCACCGCCGCCGCGGCCGCCATCTGCGGGCTCACCAAGTGGGTTCGCCCTCCTGGTCCCTGCCGCCCCTCGAAATTGCGGTTCGAGGTGGACGCGCATCGCTCGCCGGCCGCCAGCCTGTCGTCGTTCATGCCCAGGCACATCGAACACCCCGGTTCGCGCCATTCAAAGCCGGCGGCGATAAAGACCTGGTCCAGCCCTTCGGCCTCCGCCTGCAACTTCACCAGCCCGGAACCGGGCACCGCCAGGGCCAGGCGGATGCTCGGGGCGATGTGCCGGCCGCGCAGCACTTGCGCTGCCGCGCGAAGATCCTCAAGACGGGCGTTGGTGCACGAGCCGATGAAGATCTTGTCCAGCTGGATGGACTCCAGCGGCGTATCCGGCTGCAAACCCATATAGTCGAGCGCCCGTTCCATGCTCTTGCGCTTGACCGGATCGCGCTCCCACTGGGGATCGGGAACGCGCTCGCCGATGGCCACCACCATTTCCGGAGAGGTGCCCCAGGTCACATGCGGGCGGACCGATGCCGCATCGATCTCCACGATGGCATCGAAAGCCGCGTGCGGGTCGCTGCGCAAGTTCCGCCAGAACGCGCTGGCGGTCTCCCACGCCTGGCCTTCAGGCGCGAGCGGACGGCCCCGGAGATAGGACAGCGTGGTCTCGTCGACCGCCACCATGCCGGCCCGCGCCCCCGCCTCGATCGCCATGTTGCAGACTGTCATGCGTGCTTCCATGCTCAGGCCGCAGATGGTGCTGCCGGCGAACTCGATCACATGCCCGGTCGCGCCGGCGGTGCCGATCCGGCCAATCAGGCTGAGCGCGATATCCTTGGCGGAAACACCCGGCGACAGCTCGCCTTCCACCCTGACCAGCATCGATTTCGGCTTGGTCATCCACAGGCATTGCGCGCCCAGCACCTGCTCGACCTCCGATGTCCCGATACCAAAGGCGAACGCAGCGAATGCGCCGTGCGTGGATGTGTGAGAGTCGCCGCAGGCAATGGTCATGCCGGGCAGCGTGGCTCCGCGCTCTGGCCCGACCACGTGCAGGATGCCCTGGCGCGGATCATCCATGCCGAAGTTGACAATGCCGTGGTCGGCGCAGTTCTGGTCCAGCGCCTCCACCTGGGCACGGCTCACGGGATCGGTGATGCCCTGCGCGCGCGCGGTGGTCGGCACATTGTGGTCGGCCGTGGCAAGCACCGAAGCGGCGCGCCAGAGCTTGCGCCCGTTCAGGCGCAGGCCTTCGAAGGCCTGGGGACTGGTCACCTCGTTCACCAGGTGCCGGTCGATATAGATCAGCGAGGGCCCGTCGGCTTCCTCGTGGATGACGTGGCTGGCCCAGAGCTTGTCGAGTAGGCTGGCCGGTTGGCTGAATTCAAGCATGATGTTGGTCTCCGTAATACCCCGCGCAGGCGCAGGTCGCGCGCGGGCCTTGCCAAGGGATGCTGGATTGCGCCGCCGGTCTATCGTGTTTCCAGCCAGGTAGGCCTGGGATGGAGGTCGGTGCGCTTGCCGGCCTTGACGACCTGCCCGGAAATGTCGTGCCCGACCAGGGCCGGCAGGCCGAGCGCCACACCGAGCAACCTGTCCAGGTCGACCCCAGTGTCAACGCCGGACGACTCCAGCATGTGCACCAGGTCTTCAGTGCAGATGTTGCCGGTGGCGCCCGGCGCGAACGGGCAGCCGCCCAGCCCGCCCAGCGACGCGTCGAAGCTGGTCACCCCAGCCGCCAGTCCCGCCAGCACGTTGCTCAGCCCCATGCCGCGCGTGTTGTGGAAGTGCAAGGTCAAGGGCACGCCGGGGAACCATGCGCGGAAGGCCGCCACCAGTGCGCCCACCTGGCGAGGATCGGCCATGCCGGTGGTATCCGCCAGCGTGATGCTGTGCATGCCCATGCCGAGGTACTGCTCGGCAGCCCATTTCACCCGCTCGGGCGCGATGTCGCCTTCGAACGGGCAGCCGAAGGCCGTCGCGATGCAGCCGCTGACCCGCAGCGCCGTTCCCTGCATCAGTTGCATCACACCGCGAAACTGCTCGATCGACTGCGCGCAGGTCATGCGCATATTGGCCAGGTTATGCGTCTCGCTTGCCGACATGACCAGATTGATCTCATCCACGTCGCAAGTGAGCGCCCGTTCGCAGCCGCGCGCGTTCGGCACCAGCGCCGCGTAGGTGACAGCCGGATGGCGCCGGATCCCCCTGGCGACCGCTTCGGCATCGCGCAGATTCGGAATGGCCTTGGGCGAGACGAAGGAAGTGATTTCGATCTTGGCCAGTCCCGTTGCCGATAGCTGGTCGATGAGATCGATCTTCTGCTGGGTCGGAATAAACTCTGGTTCGATCTGGAAGCCGTCCCGTACCGAAACCTCGTTGATGAATACCCGCTGCGGGGCGTTTGAAAACCACATGACTTTCTCCTGTCGTGCCGGCTGGCGGTTCAGACCACGCCGGCGTCGCGCAATGCCTGGAATTCGGCGCCGGAGATGCCGAGCGATGCCAGCACCTCCTCCGTGTGGGCACCCAGCGCGGGGCCGAGCCACTGGGTCTTGCCCGGGGTCTCGCTGAGCTTGGGCACGATCCCCGCCATTTCCACTGGCACGCCGTCCGGCAGGGTGTGGGTCTCGATCATGTCGCGGGCGCGATAGTGCTCATCGGTGCAGATTTCGGCGGCCGTGTAGATCTTGCCGCAAGGAACGGCCGCGGCGCCCAGCGTGGCGAGCACCGTTTCCAGGTCATGCGAGGATGTCCACGCGGCGATGGCCTCGTCGAGCATCGCGTTATGCGCGACCCGGCCGTCGTTATGGGCAAGGCGCGGGTCCTCGCCGAGATCGCCGCGGCCGATGGCGGTCATGAAACGCTTGAAGATGGCGTCGCCATTGCCGGCGATGATGACGAAGTGGCCGTCCTTGCAGGGATAGGTATTGGAAGGCGAGATACCCGGTAGGCTGGCACCCGATCTCTCCCGCACATGCTTGAGCATCGAGTATTCGGGAACCAGGCTCTCCATCACGGCGAAGACCGATTCATAGAGCGCCACGTCGATAAACTGGCCTTCGCCGCCGTTGGCGCGCAAGTGATGCATGGCCAGCAGCGCGCCGATCACTCCGTAGAGCGAGGCCAGCGTATCGCCGATGCTCACGCCCGAGCGGACCGGCGGCCGGTCCGGATAGCCCGAGACGTAGCGCAGCCCGCCCATCGATTCCGCGATGGCGGCAAAGCCCGGCCGGTCCTTGTAGGGACCAGTCTGACCGTACCCGGAAATCCTGACCATGATCAGTGCCGGATTCACCTGGCGCAGGTCTTCCCAGCCGAGGCCCCATTTTTCGAGCGTCCCCGGCCGGAAGTTCTCGATCACGATATCGGCACTGGCGACCAGCTTGCGCACGATGTCCTGGCCTGCGGGAGAGCGCAGGTCCAGCGTCACCGATTTCTTGTTGCGGCTCTGGCTGTACCACCACAGGGAGGTGCCCTCGTACAGCTTGCGCCATTTGCGCAGCGGATCGCCCTCCTCGGGCGGCTCGATCTTCAGCACGTCGGCACCGAACTGGGCCAGCAGGCTGCCCGCATAGGGGCCTGCGATCAGCGAACCGAGTTCAATGACCCGGATGCCCCGGAGGGAGGATTTGTCGTTGACGTTGTCTTCGTCTTGGTCGTTGTCGTTGTCGTTGGCATGGGCCATGGCTGTATCGAACTCCTGTCTGACACTACTGCCTTGCGGCTTGCGGCTTGCGGCTTGCGGCTTGCGGTACTGAAGGTTGAAAGAAGTCGCGCGAGCCGTAAAGCAACCATTGGCGAGCGCGCCATCGCCAAACGCGATGGCAACGCCGGTACGACTACGGCGCCTCGCGAAGGTGGTCGACCAGCAGCCTAGCCACCACGGACAAGCCCTGGTAGGCACGTACCCCGATCACAAGCTGGCGCTCCGCCCACGGTTCGTCCAACTTGATGGTGCAAATGCCAAGCGTGTGCTGGTAGGGCGCGGCGCTGCATTTGGGCAGGATGCCGAGGCCCAAGCCGGCCTGCACCATCAGGCACAGCGCGTCATAACCCGGTACGTGAATACGCGGCTTGAGAGCCCTGCCCGCCTCGCTGGCGGCCTTGATCAACTGCAAGTTGATGTGGCTGCCCGCGTGCAGGCTCACGTGGTCGTAATCCAGCGTCTCGCGGATCGCCACCGATTGCCTGCCGGCAAGCGCATGCCCCTGCGGCACGATCAGCACCAGTTCGTCGCGCCGGTAGGGAAAGGTCTCCAGTTCCGCCCCTGCCGCCCCGGCGGTAAAGATGCCGATATCGGCGGCGCTCTCCGCCACGGCCCGCACAATGGCGGAACTGATGCGCTCCTCCAGGTGCACGTCGATCAGCGGATAGGCCGCAAGGAAGGACTTGAGCTGCGCCGGCAGGAACTGCGTGATAGTGGAAATGTTGGCGAACACCCTGACCCTCCCTCGGAGGCCGCCGGCGTAGTCGCGCATGCGAACGGCGATATCGTCGAGATCATGCAGGACGCCACGCGCCAGATGCATCAGTTCCACCCCCGCTGCCGTCGGATGCACCCCCTTGTTGCTGCGTACGAGCAGCGCCGTTCCCAGGCTGTGCTCCAACTCACTGACGCGCTTGCTGACAGCCGCCGCAGCAAGATGCGCGCGCTCGGCGGCAGCCGAGATGGATCCCTCTTCGAGGATGCCGACGAAGAGCCGCAATGACGTCGGATCGAGCTTCATGATGATCTTGTGCTCCGGAATGCCGATGGCGGCTGTCTTGTGGCTAAAATACGCGCATGAAACCAATCGCCAAACCCACTGCCGCGTCCGAGGAGGACGCGCAGCCCAAACTGGAAGAAGGCCACCGCGACTATGTCGCGGCCCTGGCGCGAGGCCTTGCGGTCATTCAGGCGTTCACCGACAGCGAACCCGAAATGACGCTGAGCGAAGTCGCCCAGGCCACGGGAATGAGTCCCGCCACCGCACGCCGCGCGCTGCTGACGCTGCAATCGCTCGGTTACATCGGCGCAAACGGGCGTCGATTCCTGCTCTTGCCCAAAGTACTGTCGCTTGGGGCGGCCTTCCTCAGCTCCATGAACCTGCGCGACATCGTGCAGCCCTTCCTGCAAGAGGTGGCCGAGCGCTTTCGCGATTCGGTCTCGCTGGCCATCCTCGACGGCGACAGCGTGGTCTATCTTGCGCACGTGCCAAGCAGCCGCCGCATCGCGTTTCGCGCCTCGGTTGGCTACCGCCTGCCGGTCCATTGCACCTCGCTCGGGCGGCTGCTGCTTGCGCACGCGCCGAAGCGGCAGCAGAACGCCGTCCTCGCCAAGGCGCCGTTCCAGAAGTACACCCCGATGACGCTTAGCGAAGCGGATGATCTGCGGGCGGCGCTGGCCAAGGCACTGGAGCAGGGTTACGCGGCACAGGACAGCCAGCTGGAAATCGGCGTGCTGTCGATCGCGGTACCGGTGCGCGACCCGCAGCGGCGGGTGATCGCCGCCATCAATTGCTCGACCGAAGCCGAACGGACCAGCATGGAGGAACTGCTCTCCACCCGCTTGCCTGCGCTGCGCGAGGCCGCCGCCTCGATCGAGGCGGCGATACAGCGAGCGCCCGCCCTGGCGCACTCCATTTCGGCGGCGTCCTGAGCCGGGCAACACCGGCACGCGCCTAGCTTGCTGCCTCGGGCTCCATGGCGATATCGAGCTCCACCAGTTGGTAGTTGTCGCGCTCGGGGTGCGGGCGCACTGCCACGATATGGTCGTCGATGGTCGAAAAGATGCAGTCGACCGGATTGGCGGGATCGCCGGCGAAATAGACCTGCGAGGTAAGCATCCGATAGCCAGGATGTACCACGCGATAGTGGATGTGCGGAGCGCGCTGGCGGTTGCGGCCGAGCCGCTTCATCAGCATGCCGACTTCGGTGTCTTCCCGGCCGATGATGTAGCCGCCTGGCCGTACAGTGAGAATACTGAAACCACCCTCCGCGTCGCAGCGCAGCTTTCCCCGCAGGTTGTCTTCCGATTGGGAATCGTCCTCGTTTTCATAGCGGCCGAATTGGTTCGGCTGCCACACGATGAGTTGCGCCCCCGCTATCGGGTGGCCGGTCACGGCGTCGCGCACCTGCCCCCTTAGCTCGAGACGCTGGCCGGGCTCTTCGTCCGTCGCCAACGAACAAGGATTAGGTCCTTCGGCAATGCCGTCCTTCGGGAAGGGGCCGGTCACGTTCTGCGGCGTGGCCTGATCGTCGGAGCGTGCCAGATCAAGCGACCGCATGGTCATGCCCATCATGTCGCACAGCATGATGAGTTCGTCCTGGGCTGCCACCTTGCCCAGCCAGCCCACGATGCGATAGAGCTCCTGGTCCGTCAGGCGCAATTCGTCCAGCATGGCGTGAAAGTGGCGAAGCGCCACCGCGAAGCGAGCCTGAAGCGCCGGATCGGAACCTGCGGCACTTTCGCACATCGCGCCGATTGCCCGTTGCAGGGTGGGATTGTCTTGCATGTTCATGGTTGTCTCCGTCTCGATTTATCGGGTTGCGGCGCCGCCGGCCAGGTCGACGGCTCGCGCAAGCAGGGTCGTATCCGCCTTCAGCTTGTGCTTGGCCGGCTTATGCGTGGGCGTGTGGGGAATGGCGTCGACCAGCACCACGAAGCGCGGCAGCTTGTGCGCGGCAAGCCGGTGTTTGGCCCAGGCAACCAGGGCAGCCGGATTGACCGCCTGGCCCTTCCTGAGCTGCACTGCCAGCATGATTTCTTCTTCGCCAAGCTCGGCCGGCACGCCGACGGCCGCGGCTTCTTCGACCGCGGGATGCTCGCCGAAAATGCGGTCGAGTTCGGCGCCGGACACGTTTTCGCCCTTGCGCCGGATGACGTCCTTCTTGCGGGCGACGAAAACGTAGTAGCCGTCGGCGTCCTGGCGCACCAAGTCGCCAGTGGCGAACCAGCCGGCCTTGAACGCGGCTTCCGTCTGCGTGGCGTCTCGAAAGTAGCCCTGCATCAAGGTGGGCGTGCGGATCAGCAACTCGCCCTCCTCGCCCTGGGCCACGTCAACTCCCTCGTCGTCGACGATGCGGGCTTCGGGCGCCGCGATGCTGGTATCGGGATGACGCGAGATAAGGCCCATCGTCCCCAACTTGTGCGGCCCATTGAAGGGGTTGGCGATTACCCCCGGAATTTCCGTCATGCCATAGCACTCGATCAGCCGCGGCACATGGAACTCGTTGCGCATCACGCGGACCATCTCCTGCGTCTGGGGGGCGATGAACATCTTGGTGATGCGGTGGCCGGGAACGAATTCCTCGCGCGGCCGGCGCGCCAGGATGCTGCCGGCGGCAGCTACCAGGTTGACCTCAGTCGCGCCGCTCTCCGCGGCAAAGCGCCAGAAGGACGAGGCGGAGAACTTGCGCAGCAGCACCAGGCATCCGCCGCATGCGATGGCGCCGCCAACCGAGTACATCAGCGCATTGATGTGGAACAACGGCATAACGCACATCACCCGCTCGCTGGGCTGCAGGTGGAGGCGGCCAACGAATGCCTCCGCGGTCAGCACATAGCCGCGATGGCTGTGCATGGCGCCTTTCGGAAAACCGGTGGTGCCCGAGGTGTAAATGATCAGCGCGGTATCGGTCGCATTGCCAGCGCCCTGCGGCACCTGCGCCGGCGTGCCGGCGCCCATTGATGTCTCAAGCGTGGGTACGGCGTGCTGGCCGGGCTCGTTGGCGCGCAGCCAGACACCCTCGCCAAGTTCGGCAACGACGGCCGCGGCGGTTTCGAAGGTGGCCGCAGAGCACACAAGGCCGGAGACCTGCGCGTGCCGGAGCACATACAGCGCCTCGTCCAGCCGGTAATCCGGGTTCGCCGGCACCATGCTAGCGCCGATCCGCGCTAGCGCGAACATCAGTACCACGGTGGACGGATGGTTGGCGGACAGGATGCCGATCCTGTCGCCGGGGCGCACCTGCATATCGTGCGTCAGCCAGTTCGCGGCGCGGGAGATCCGCGCTTCCAGTTGCCCATAGGTCCAGGTCTCGCCTTCGAACAGGACCGCGGGCTTGTCCGGATGCGCTTCAACCCTGGCGGCGAGAAAATCCGTCAACGTGAAGTCATGGGGCCGGTACTGCCGGAGCACCTCAAGCGGGCTGATCATTGCCGGGTCACCGGCGGGGAGAGGATGGTTCATGCTGCCCTCGCCGGGATGCCGTCAAAAGCAATGGCGTGTTCGGCGGCATCGGCCAAGATAAAGCCGATGGGTTGCCGTTGCTCTTCCTGCAGGTGGGCGATCAGGCTAGCCACGCGGGCCAGCATCGGCACCCCCTTCAAGGCGCCGGCCGGATAGCCAGCATCCAGCAGCACCGCCGGGATCGCCCCGGACACGTTCATGGGTAGTGGCTTGGCGTAATGCGCCGGGACCGCTTCGGCGACCGCCTCCAGCGCGGCGACGTGCTCGCTCGCCAGACCGAGTTCGCGCGAGTACGCCAGCAAGCGGTGAGCGCGCGGGTCGCCCTCTTTGTGCGTGGGGTGGCCGAAGCCTGGCAGCGGCTTGCGCGCCTGGCGCAAGGCCCGGACCACGGAGTGCGCGCTTTCGGCCATGGAACCGACCTCCCTGCCCACCAGCACTTCCTTGAGCATCAGGCCGGCAGTCTCCGATGCGCCCAGTATCACGGAGCCGCAGCCAAGGACGCCGGCCGCGACGGCGCCCTGCAGCGCGTCCGGGGCGGCTGCAAGGGTCATTCTCGCCGCCTGCACGGATGGCACAAGGCCATGCTCGGCGATGGCAACGAGGCAGGCATTGGTGACCGCCACCAGTCCCGTGTCAGGGATCCGCCCGGTAAGCAGGAACAGGAAGTACTCCGTGAAACCCACCTTGCCGATGAGTTCCTGGCTCAGGTCCTTGCCGTGCACGGCGACCCCGTGGATGTCGACCTCCGCGATGGCCGTACGGCCGGCCAGGGGCTGCCTTATCTGCCCGATTGTCATATCATCTCCTTTTTTTTGCGCTAGCCGCAAATAATGGCGACATGCGAAATAAGTCTATGCTGCGATCTGTGCGTTGGCAATACCGTGCACTGCGACAGGACAGCTGGGTTGTGCGAAGTCATGCTGGGCTCCCTCACGGTTTTGACATGAGTGCTTGCGCCTATGAAGCACACTATAGTATCAACCGTACGGTATGGTATTCTTTGATCCGGAAGGGGGTGTTCGGATTTTCTAAATGCCCGACAGGCACTGGCGACGGCGTCCTTGTTCAACTTAGCTCGATGCCCCTACTGGACTCGGCTCCCTTACCAAACTTCCGTTCTTCGGCGTCGAAGCCGACGCCTCAATCGTCAACAGGCTCTGTATGAGAAAGATAGCGCGGCAGTGCCTGCCGCTGATTGGTTGTGCCTTGATGTCATCCACCGCGATGGCAGACGCTGTGGCACTTCCCCCAATGAATCTCGGCAACACGAGCTTCCTGGACGGTATCGCCGGGCCCGGCTTCCTTTTTGAAGTTGGCTCCAGCTACTACCACGCCACGGCCATCAAGGACGATGCCGGAAACGCCAGTCCAGGAGCCCCGCGCATCGAGGTGGCTGCCATCGTTCCGCATATTGCCTACATATCGCCCGATATCACGCTGCTTGGCGGACATGTTGGCGGCGAGGTGTTGCTCCCGCTCGTCTATGCCAACCTGAAGGTCGGGCCCGGCCTCGAAGACCGCAATTTTGCTGCCGGCGACATCCAGTTCAGCCCATTCCTGGTTCAGTGGACAGGCCAGACGCTGTTTGGCATGCCCTTCTTCCAGCGGCTCGACCTGCTTTTTTCGGCGCCAACGGGGCAATACAACCGCAATGCGCTCGCCAACGCAGGCAGCCATGCCTGGACGGTCGCGCCTTACTATGCATTCACGCTGATGCCAACCGACAAGTTCGAGATCAGTGCCCGGCTCAATTACCAATGGAACGGCAAGAACACCAAGCCAGCCCCATCCTTGAACGCAGACTCCGTGCAGGCCGGTGACGCCCTGTCCCTGAACCTCTCTGGCTCCTATGCTGTTTCCAAGCACTGGCGGATCGGCATCGCGGGTTATGCCCTGCAACAGATCAGCGAGGATCGCATCGATGGCAAGTCCCAATCAGATTCCAAGGAGCGGCTCTTCGGGGCTGGCCCGGGGGTGCTATACCAAGGAAGTTCATACCAGATCCTGTTGAATGCCTATAAGGAATGGGGCGCCCGGAATCGCCCGGAGGGCAGCAAGATCGTGTTGCGGTACCTGCTGCCGTTCTGATTGGAAACGAAACACGGCACCAGCCTCTTGCCTCACTTTCCAGAGGGCGGCGTGCTATGGCTGCCTGAATCGGCATCATCCGTACGCAAGGTCTCGCCATGGAATATTTGCTGGATCCTCTCTGCCTGGGCGTTGGCTTAGTGCTGTGCGATGTTCTCGCCTGGCGCCTGATCGGCCCCGGCTACAAACGGCTGCGCCTCGCCATCCGGCTGGCAATATTTGCATTGCTGACCACCGTGCTTCTCTATGGCGGCATGAGCCCGCTCGATGCGGCGCCGTCGCCTGAACAGCCGGTTCGCCATTTCCTTGGCCAGACGCTGGAAATCATCTGGTGGCTGCTCGGCGCCCGCGCCCTCACCATTCTGCTCGATGCGCTCTTCATGCCCAAGGCCTGGCATCAGGAGCGCCTGTTCCAGGACGTGCTGGGCGCGCTGATTTTCGTCGCGGCCGCCGTGGCGGCCATCGCCTATGTCCTAGAGCTTCCTGTGAGTGGCCTGCTCGCGACGTCGGGGGCCCTGGCCATCGTTGTTGGCCTGGCGATCCAAAGTACATTGAGCGATGTGTTCTCCGGACTCGTCCTGAATGCCACACAGCCCTACCATCTTGGCGACTGGGTCTCCATTGATGGCGTGGACGGCAAGGTCCTGGAGATAAACTGGCGCGCCACCCATCTGCTGAGCGCCCAGGGCAATCTGGTAGTAATCCCCAACAACCTGACTGCGCGGGCCAAGATCACCAACATCAGCCGCCCCTCGGAACTGCACGGTGTCAACGTCTCCATCCAGGTAACGCCGGAAGCGCGCCCAAATGTGGTCGTGGAAGCGCTGGAGCGCGCGGTTCTAGGTTGCAAAGTCGCGTTGGCAAAGCCGGCGCCATCGGTCATGGTGAAACACGCCGGCGCCAACTCGATTGAGTATGAAATCACTTGTTACGTCCAGGATATCGCCGACAAGAGACTGGCAACGAATCAACTCTTCGATCTCGCTCATCGGCACCTGGCATCCGTCGACGTCGATCTCCGTCCGCTAACCGTGCCCAGCCCAGGCACCCCGGCGACCGATCACCGCCAGCGGCTGCTTTCGACGGTGAGCATCTTCCAGACGCTCAGTGCGGACGAGCTCTCCCTGCTTGCCAAACGTCTGTCGCGCCATGAATATCAGGCGCACCAGACCGTTGTGACGAGTTCGGAGGTCACGGACTATATGCTTCTTGTGGACTCGGGCGTGCTCTCCGTCTCGATCGCGCGCGGTGACGAGCGCGTGGAGACTGCCCGCCTCGGACCGGGCGACGCGTTCGGCGAGCCCGGCGTGTTGGCGGGCATTGCCATGCAGGTGACCATTGAGGCAATTACCGGCGTGGTCCTCTACCGGCTGGATAAATCGGATCTCACACCGGTGCTTCAATCCCGCCCGGAAGTGGGATCGCAAATGTGCCAGCTACTTTCCAAGCGGCAGGAATCGAACAATGCCTTCGGCAACGTGCAACCGTCTGCGCATGCAGGTAAATCGAGCGTCTTGCAATGGCTCCAGGACAAGATGCACAGCCTCCATCATCTCGCCGGAGGCAAGGTGCCGTGACACTTTGCACTGGCCTCAGCAGAACGCTGTGTTCGATGAAGCAGAACGCCGGCGCACAGCGTGCTCGACTATGATGGGGCTCCAGTGCAGGAACCGCGGGAACACCAGCGTTGGCGCTCTTTTACCACCCTAGTCAGGCTCTGACCCAAATGCTATGGCAAAGACATCCGGCAGCACGTTAATGCCAGCTTCGGCGTCGCTCGCCAATGCCGTTCGGTCATACTGGCAGGCAGACCGGGGACGGCTGGCACACGCGTCGAAGACCGCGCTTGCCGTGGTCCTCTCGATGTGGCTCTCGATGCGGCTTGAGCTTTCCTCGCCGCGCACCGCCATGGTTTCAGCGGTCATCCTGATGATGCACCAGCACAGTGGCATGGTGTTGGCAAGGGGCTTCTACCGCGCCCTGGGGATGCTGGTTGGCAATCTGGCCGCCCTGCTGCTGTTCTTCGCCTTTCCGCAAGAACGCGTGCTATTCCTGCTTTGCTTGTCTGTCTGGACCGGGCTCTGTGTTTGCGGGGCTGCCTATTACCGCAACTATCAATCATACGGGTTCGTGCTCGCCGGCTACGCGACATGTATTGCCGCCGTTCCGTCCATCAATAATCCCTATGCGATCTTTGATAATGTGATTGTCAGTCTTAGCGAGGTATCGATCGGGATCTTGTGTGCAGGCTTGGTAAGCGCGCTGATCTTTCCGCAGCGGGTCGCGACAATGATGCTAGCCGCGGGCCAGCAACATATCACCACCTTTATCGGCTTCATCCGCGAGGCCCTGCGCGGCAGGCAAGCTCCGTCCGCGCTGGGGCTCTCACACCTGCATCTGATGGGTGAGCGCGCCCAGCTTGAGAACTTGCGCAGCGCAGTGGTGTTCGAGGATCCAGAACTTCGCGCGAACAATGACCTGATGATTCGTTTGAATCACGATTTCCTCGATGCCATTGCGCGCTTTCACTCGATTCACCAACTGCGGTCGCGCATCGAGAAAGCTGAAGATCATAGCGCGGGAAGTGCGCTTGATCTGCTATTCGACTCGTTGTCCAGAATCCTGCCATCGCCCTCGGATGGCGCGAAGCTTAGCCTGGCGGAGGTACGCAGCCTGCATGCCAGCTTGCTGGCATTGAAGTCCGAGCTTCCCGAAAGGATCGCTTCCGCCTCGGCGGCGCTGTCCAATGCCCCGCCGCCGGCATCGGACCGGTTTGCCGCCGGTGCGGCGGCACTCTACGAGGCCACGGCAGATCTGCTCTCCTATACCGAGCACTATATTGCCCTGCGCACGACGCGCACATTCGTCGCGGAGCCACCCCGCAAACGGCCGCGCAAGCTCCTGTACTCGGGGAATCGCGCCTTTGCCCTGGCATCCGGCCTGCGCGCGGCGATAGCCATCCTGGCATGCTCCTGGCTCTGGATTGCGTCGGGCTGGAACGGCGGCAGCTCGGCAGTCATCGCCGCTGCCATCGCCATCGCTCTCTACTCGGTCATGCCCCAGCCGACCGCCGTCGCGCGGCAGATGCTCATCGGTTGCGCAGCGGCCTGGCTGGCCGGCCTGTTTTTCAACTTCTTCATTCTGCCCCGCCTCGATGGATTCCTACTGCTCGCAGTCTGCATCGTCCCATTCATCATGGCAGGCAGCTATCTCGGCACCTTTCCGAAAACCGCGACGATCGGGTTGGGGTTCGGTATCTATTTCAGTTTCCTCAGCAATCTGACAAACCCGACCGTCTACAACCCGACCAGCTATCTCGACGCGGGCCTTGCCACGCTGCTGGGCATTGCGATAGCGTCGCTTGCATTTGCGACCATCGTGCCTCAGGGCGGTCATTGGCTAGCCGAGCGCTATCTACAACAGTTGCGCAAGCTGGTTGCGAAAGAGGCCTGCCATGGCGCACTCGATGGCCTGCGCCTGACGTTTGAGAGCAATATCCGCGATTTCGTGCAGTACGCCGGCACCCGGCCGGTAGCCGGCCGCGCCAGCCAGGTAGAACTGCTGGGATGGTCTTTCGCCGCGCTGGAGATCGGGCTCGGCGTGATCAATATTCGCGAAGCTGCGGCCAGGGACGTCATGCCAGCTAGATGGGAAAAACAACAAGACCGCATGCTGGCGGCGATCTCCGCGCTGTTTCTGGCACCCTCGCCGCAGACCCATGAGTTCGCGCTGCGCGCTGTCGAACGCGCCATTGAACAGACGGCCGAAACGGCGGGCAATACTGAAGGCGCTGATCCAGGAACGCCTGGATCGCGGCGGCCGTCGCAAATCCGGGCCATCTTGCACTTCGTCAGGTTGTCGCTGCAGGACGATGCCCTCCCCCTGGTCAATGTCTTGCGAGGCACCGGGGCCAAAGTTGCCTGATCCAAGCATGCTCGCCGTTGCTTCCCACCTACTGAACCATGCAGGTATTCGCCGTGCCAGCTAGATCCCTGATTTGCGCCTGCGTTTGCACCATCGCCGTCGCCCTCGCAGGTTGCGCTAGTACAGGCGGCATTGCCCCGTCATCCACCCTGATGGAAGCCACCGCCGTCGATGCTGGCGCCGCTTTGCGCGCGACACAGCAAGACGCGGGCTGGCCACAGCAAGCCTGGTGGGACCGTCTAGGCGACCCGGCATTGAATGCGCTGATAGAGCGGGCGGTCGCAGGCAGTCCCGATATGCGAATCGCGCAGGCAAGAAGCCAGCTCGCCGAAGCGCAGGCCCGGATCGCCGGCGCCGCCGTCGAGCCCAGCGTCACCGGCGGCGGTGCATTTGGCCGGACACGGTTTCCTCGCCTGTCTACCCCGCAGCCCATTGGGGGCCACACCACGTGGAATAACCGCATTGGCATCGATCTCTCCTACGACCTCGACCTTTGGGGCAGGAACCGGGCCGTGCTGCGGGGCACCCTCGACAACGTACAGGCGGCGGCCGCTGATGCCCGTGCCGTGCAGTTGAACCTGGAAACCTCCGTGGTTCGTGCCTATGTGGAACTGGCCCTGCAATATGCGATCTGGGATGTAAACAAGGCCATGCTTGCGCGGCAAAGCAGTATTTTCGACATCATCCGCAAGCGCGCGAGCCGGGGCCTGGCCAGCCAGCTGGAACTGAGCCAGGCGCGCACGCCGATCCCTGCCCTGCTTGCGCAGCTACAGCAATCGGAACGGGAGATTGCGCTGATCAAGAACCAGCTTGCGGTGCTCAGCGGTGACGGCCCGGGCGCGGGGGAAAGGCTGCAGCGCCCAAAGCTGGTCCTGGAAACGCCAATTGCCGTGCCAGCTAGGCTGCCGGCGGAACTGGTTGGACACAGACCCGACATCGTGGCGCAACGCTGGCGCGTAGAAACGGCAGCACAAGGTATGAAGGTGGCAAAGGCAGATTTCTACCCAAACATCAATCTCGTGGCGAGCCTGGGACTTGCATCCGCAGCCTTCGGCAACTTCTTTACGTTCATCAACAACGATGCGATCGGACACAACGTTGGCGCCGCCTTCTCGCTGCCAATTTTTGACGGCGGGAGAAGGCAGGGCAACTACGGCGCCGCGACCACGAACTACGATCTCGCGGTCGAGAGCTACAATAAGGCCGTGCTTTCCGCCTTCCAAAGCGTTGCGGATGAGGTGATTTCCCTCCAGTCTCTCACACGGCAGCAGGCCGGCATCGAGGAGGCGCTGCTGTCGGCAAAGCAGGCATATGGGCTCGCCGAAAAGGGCTACCGCGGCGGGTTCACCGACTATCTCAACGTACTGAACACCGAGAACGAACTCAGGCGCCAGCAGCAAAGCCTCGCGCAGGTGCAGGCCAGCCGCCTCGATGCGTGGGCACGCCTCATGCAAGCCCTGGGCGGCGGCTTTGACGCGACAGCGTCTGCGAGCCAGGAATGAGCAAAGCCGGAGCACCATCCCATGCCTCGTGAAATCGCCTTGTCATCTATCCTGGTGCCGACGTTGTTGCCGGTATTCCTGGCTTGCGTGCTCCTCTACTTGCTGGTCGATCACCTGTTCGCACGCATCGGTCTCTATCGCCTGGCGTGGCATCCCGCGCTGTTTCGCGCGGCCTTGTTCGCGTGCATGTTCAGCGGGATCGGTCTCCTGCTGTGGGCCTGATTTTCCCGCCCCGGCAAACCGGCAAACGGATCATAGATCATTCAGAAACATGAAATTGAAAACGCAATTCCTGTTGCGCCTGCTTGTCACCTTACTGTTGACAACCGCGGCGATCGTACTCGGCTACAGCCTTTGGACACACTATATGTATTCACCATGGACGCGTGATGGCCGTGTACGCGCGGAAGTGGTGAATATCGCGGCGGATGTCTCCGGCCTGGTTTCCCGCGTGCCCGTGAAGGATAACCAAGAGGTGCATCAAGGCGACCTGCTCTTCGTCATCGATCAGGAGCGTTTCAGGCAGGCGCTCGCCCAAGCGGAAGCACAGGTACAAGCTCGCAAGGCGGAGTTGGATATGCGGCACCAGCAGACCATCCGGCGCCGTGACCTCGATAGTTCTGTCATCTCGATAGAGAGCCGGGAAGATACCAGCGCCCAGGAGAAGCAAGCGAAAGCGAACTACGACGCGAGCCTGGCGGCCCGAGATACCGCGAAGCTGAATCTGCAAAGAAGCGAGATCCGATCCCCGGTAGACGGATACGTGACCAACCTAAATCTCTATGCTGGCGATTACGTGAGTGCCGGGTCAGCTCGCATGGCAGTCATCAACAAGCACTCCTATTGGATTTACGGCTACTTCGAAGAAACCAAACTGTCGAAGGTGCGCGTAGGCGCGAGAGTCGAGATCAGACTGCTATCTGGTGGCGCTCCGTTGAGCGGACATGTGGAGAGCATCGCACGAGGCATTGCCGACCGCGACAACCCTACCAGTGCGAATCTGTTGGCTGACGTGAATCCCGTGTTCACTTGGGTCCGGCTGGCGCAGCGCGTTCCCGTACGGATCCATCTGGATTCTCCCCCTGAGGATCTCCAACTTGCCATGGGGACCACATGCACCGTCACCGTCGTTGCCGACGGCGGCGGCAAATAGATCGCGCCCGGTCCAAGGACGCCGTTCCAAGCCATGCATGTCTAGGAAACCAGCTTCAGCTTGTAGAACAATTCGACACGCTCCACCAAGTCACTTTTCTGCGCCTCGAATCGGCGTATATGCTCGGCTTGCGTGTGATGCTCTTCCTGGGCCTCTTCGCTCGCCCAGTGCTCCACGAAGACGAATCGGTTCGGATCATCCTGCTGCTCAAATAACTCGTAGCGCAAGTTTCCCCGGTCCTTGCGCGATGGCTCCGCCACAGCCCTCAGCTTCTCCCTCAGATCAGCCTCCCGCCCCGGCTTCGCATATACGATCACCAATACAAAGAAATCTTCCATCTTCTCCCCCGTGGTGCCGTCAAGAGCATGCAGCCGGGCCGGACCTCTATCGGGTTGAGACATGGCAGGCGCATCAAAAGGCGAGTCACTCACCAGCTAGCCCCCCCTGCACCTTGAACCCGCCCGGCACTGTGGCCGCGACCGCGCCGATACTAATCCTTCTTCTCGTAGGCGAACTGGATGCCGGCCGTGCCGCCCGTTTCGATGAAGAGATTCATGAACGCAGGCACGGTATCGGCCCTGGCCCAGTCGCGCTGGAGTTCGCACAGCATCTGCGTCCAGCTGATCATCTGGCCACCGGCTTGCTCGATCCGCCTCAACGCGGCCTCATGCGCCGCAACCGAGGTTCCTCCAACGGCGTCCACTACCGCATAGACTTCGTAACCCTCCTCCAACGCGTCGAGCGCGGGAAAGGACAGGCACGCCTCGGTCCACAGCGCGGTCATTATCAGCTTCTTCCGCCCAATTGCCTTTACCGCCTGCTTGAACTCCGTGTCCTCCCAGGAGTTGATGGAAGTGCGATCGATGGTCGGCAGGTGGCCGAGCACCTTTTGGATCTGCGGGATTGGCGGCTTGTTCAGCCCGGTCTTCACGTTCACAGTGGAATGGACAATCGGCAATCCATACGCCACTGCCATCTTCGCGGTGCCTACGATGTTGTTAATCAGGAGTTGACGGTCCATCGAGGCAATGGAGTTAACCTGCACCGGCTGGTAATCGATGATGATGAAGGTTGAGTTCTGCGGGGTGAGAAGGTGATCACTCTTGGGATCGCGGATCGCTTCGCTGGTCATGCTAGTCTCCATTGCGGTAGTTTTGTCATGGGTGCCATGCTTGGACACTCACCTGGCGAGCCGTCTTTCAGTGCCAAAAGCGCGGTACCGGCGTGCAGCTCGGCAGGTCACTCACCTCCGAGCAACTCGATGTGTCGAGCCTAGTAAAAGATGCCCCCCCATACAAGAACAATCCGCCAGCAAGGAGAAGTGAACGTGTTCGCGATTTCCCGTTGCCACGAAGAACAGAATGTCAGCGGCAAACTCCGCACCGCTTGCCATGAACCCCTTCGTAGCTAGTGATAGCTCTTTGAGCCGCCGCAGCCACCTTGGTGATAGCGCTCGAGGCTGACGCGAGCTGGACGCGGGGGCAGCCGGCGCCTCACTGCCTGGCGCGGCTACCTGTTCCTCCCTATCTATCCATACATGCACCACAAGTTCCACCATCTTCCCGTTGCCCCTTCCCCGTGATCGGAGGTCTTCCCTTCTCATGGTCGAGCGGCTTCGGTGTCAGCAGGCGAGGCCCTGCTCAAGACAATCGATCTCGGCACGGAGCGCCCGCAAGTGTGCATACTGCGCCTGCTTGAACAAAGCGGAGCGTTCCTTGCTCGTGGATATATTCCAACGCGTGGTCGCGGCAAACAATGAGGTATGCCGCATGCCAGTTTCGGCGCCTGCTCGTCGAGATTGATTCATGCGCGGCCGGCAGCCAGGCCGGAAAATTCAGCACCCCCCTGGCGCGTGGCCAGAATCAGCACTAGTCTCAGGGGAACTTCCGCGCCAAAGAGCAGCCAGCCCGGCAGCCATGACTGGCGAAGATCGGCCGTACTGGCGTCAGATCCCCATCTCCATCGATGTGCTCCGCTTGCGCGCCGCCGCCGATTTGGCTTTCTGTTGCTGGAGGTACTTCAGCACCAAGTTCGTGGTCGCCTGGAAATGATCGGAAAGAAGCCTGCAAGCCTTGTTGGCATTGCGCTCGACGATGGCATTGACGATTGCCTCATGTTCCGCCGCCACGTCCCGGCTTCGTTCGGCCTTGGGCACAGAAAGCGAAAGAAACCGGTAACGCGCCGTCTGATCTCGGAGCACTGTCGAAAACCGGCGCATCCACGGCGACTTGCATCCGGCGATCAGAACACCATGAAAGGCGGCGTGGGCCTCCTCCCACTCGGGATTCAGCGCGCCATCCCGTCCACGCAGAACCATCGGGATGCGCGTCAGGCGAAAGTGCGCTGCAACGACCTCTCCCTCCCAGGCGATATCTCCCGTCTCGATCGCGTCACGGAGTGCGCTGGTTTCGATCTGCTGCCTGACGCGAGTGATATCCAGCAACTCCTCTGGCGACAGATCTGCGACACGGAAGCCCTTTTGATCAATCGCAAGTACGAATCCTGTCGTGCATAGTCGTGACAATGCCTCCCGTAGCGGAATAACGCCGGCCTGGTAGCGCTCAGCCAGCTCCTTCAAACRCAGCTTGCTACCTGCGGGCAATTTTCCGCTGATGATGTCTTCGCGGACGGTCTGCTCGAGGATAGACGCCCAGGTGCGCCCCCCCAAATCCAGCGCTTCCGGCACTACGGCAGCAAGTTCCTTGGCGCCCGCCTTCGCTGACTTAGTTCTCGGCACGGTATGGCCCTTCGCAGAATGATAGATAGTATGAGCTATTATATATTTTGCTAGGCTAGCAGGTGACGAAGCAAGCAACGCATCGCGACTATCGCCGCCCTCGCGCCCTCTGTGTCGCCCGTGGCCAGCTCAGCGTGGACCCTGCTGTTCCTGATGTTGTCGAATGAATGCCGCTGGCGCAACACACCTGCCAGCGGCATTGGCTCAGCCGCGGGGTGCGCTATGCGGCCTGGCAACGGACCGAGGAATCCGACAAGCGGCCGAGGATGCCCTGCATTGCTGCGGAGAGTTCTCGTTCGGAGTTGGCGCCATGCCGTTGTTGCCGCCAGCAGACGAAACGATCCGGCCGTACCAGAATCGCGCCTGAGTCGGTGGTACCGCGCAGCTTGTTCCAGGTGCCGTAGACATCGTGCGCATCGCAATTCGGGCCGCCAATGCTAGCCACGTCGATCTCGATTCCCAACTCTTTCGAAACGGCAGTGGCGATGCGGTGCCAGGCGCCACCACCGACACCGGTCAGCAGCGTAAAGCGACCGTGTCCGACCAGATCCAGCGTGGAGACGCGCTCCTTGCGATACTCCAGCCATGCGTGGGGAATGACCCCACCTGGCGACGTGGTCGGATGGTAGTAGAGCTCCGGGTCACGCGTGAAGGGTTCGCGCTGCCGCCCATCCAGCACTACCGCTGCCGACTGGTAAGTCTGGCCAAGCTCCACGCCATGGCAATTGAACTGGTAGTTCTGCAACTCGACCGCCTCTTGCAGTGCACGGCGCCGCTCCCGGCCTCGCTCCGTGTCGCCGAAGAGCTCGTCGACGTTTTCCCAGCCCTCGGCTTCGCTCTGGCCTGGCTGGAATCCTAACGCCTGCGCGATCGGCAGCATATTGCGGACCGACTTCATGGCGCGGTCAACCACTTGCCTAGCGACCGGCTGGCGTTCGGCGGAATAGCTGTCGAGCAATGCGTCATCCGCACCTCCACGAATCACATACGCAAGCTTCCAGGCCAGATTAAAGGCATCCTGGATCGAGGTATTGGTGCCAAGACCGTTGGCGGGCGGGTGTCGGTGTGCGGCATCGCCAGCGATGAATACACGGCCCTTACGCATGTCCCTGGCCGCAACATGATTGATCTGCCATTTACTGACTGCCTTTACCTTGATGGGAAGGGAGTCATCACCGATGGTAGCCCTGGCGCGCCGGATGATGGCTTGCTCACTGAGGTCGGGCTCGCCGTCGGCCGGATCGTACATGAATAGCAGCACCCACTCGTTCCATGGACGCACACAGATGTAGGTGCCGCTCCCAACCCAATAGTCATTGCCGGGCTGGGTCATCCAGTACAGCACACCGGGACGATGCTCACAATATTTGGCGAGATCCACTTCGAGCCAGCAATTGACTGCAGCCCCGAGTCCCATCTGGCCTTCCATCTCGAATCCACATTGAGGCACCACGGTGCTGGCGCCGCCATCCGCGCCAATGACATAGCGCGCCTTGACCTGCATGGTCTCACCCGTGTTGCGGTCCTTCAGGATAGCCGTGACTTCATCGGCGTTCTGGGAGATCTGAATGAGTTCCGTATTGAACAGGAACTCGGCCCCACGCTCCCGAGCACAATCCAGAATGACAGGCTCAAGCAGATGCTGCGGCGCGTTGCACATCTGGGATGGGCTAGCCATCGCGTAGTCTGCCTTGCGCTGCTCCGAGCTGCCCCAAGTTTGTAGTCTTGCGATCTCCGTGCCCGCAAAACTCGTCGCCCAGACATTGTTGCTCATCAATTCGTTGGGCGTTGCAAACTGCCGCACGCGATCCTCGATGCCCAGATCGCGAAACACCTCCATGGTACGTTGGTTGGTAACGTGGGCGCGAGGCGAATTGGCGGTGCCCTGGTACTTGGTAATTGTCAGGGTCCGGACTCCGTACGTGGCCAGCAGTGCCGTGGCCACCAGGCCCGCCGGTCCAGCGCCCACGACAAGAACGGGGACTTCGATCGTCTTCAATTTTGTCTCCTCGGATTTCGCGCTCAGCGCGCCTTATTGCATCTGCTCGTCGATGATGGGATTAGATAGCGTGCCGATGCCTTCAATCGTGACCTCGCACACGTCGCCATGGCGCATCAGCACCTTCGGGCTACGCGCCCAGCCAATGCCGGACGGCGTGCCGGCTACGATCACGTCGCCAGGCTCAAGGGTGATCGCCTCGCTGATGATGGCGATCAGGGTGGCCACGTCGTACAGCATGTCGGAGGTATTCGCGGACTGGACAACCTGGCCGTTCAGCCGCGTCTCCAGCTTGAGGCCAGCCGCGCCCGGCGGCAATTCATCCGCTGTCACCAGCACCGGCCCGAAGCCACCAGTTGCGTCGAAATTCTTGCCGACCGTCCATTGGGGAGACTTGAATTGGTACTCCCGTACCGAACCGTCGTTGAAGATCGAGTACCCGAACACGTGAGCCAACGCAGCTTCCTTCGCGATGTGCTTGCCCCCCTTCCCGATCACGACAGCCAGCTCGCCCTCGAAGTCCAGCGAGTCACTCACCAATGGCCGCACAATAGCACCGGCGTGCCCCACCAGGCTCGTCGGCACGCGCAGGAACAGCGTCGGGTAATCCGGCTGGTCGTAAGGCGATTCCTTGGTATGGTCGGCATAGTTAAGTCCTACGCAGAGAATCTTGCTGGGACTGACAACAGGCGGTAGATAAGTCAGCCGGCTGCCGTCCGGCACAGCTTTGGCTTCGGCATACAGGTTGCACAACTGGTCTGTGCTCAAGCCTGCCCCAATCAACGCGCCAATATCATTGCCGGCGGCCGCAGGCAAGGTAAACACGCCCTCGGTGGTCACCATGCCCACACGTTGCTGGCCATCCAGCAGGAACGTTACCAACTTCATATTCAAACTCCCTTAGAGATCGAGGCCATAACGCACAGCCAAGCGATATAAATAGATACAAATGCAAATAAATTTCTGAAGCCAGCCTAACTCGGCTTCCGTCATCGCGAAGGGGGAGCCCTCTGCATCTAAAGGAAAAGACCGAGGGCGGAGAAACCGCTGGCGGCTATCTCCCGGTGCTAGCGCGCCGCCGCGACGTCCTCTGCTACCTCAAGCTTCCGTGTTGCGTATGAAGTAGTCGGGAACGTCGGGCCCCCATTGATACAGCGAGTCTTCGGTCGGGAAATCGCCCGCAGGCCACGACTGCCCCGCGGCGATGTAATCGATGTCCGCCGAGTACTCGCAGAACGAGCCCCAAGGGTCGAGTACATAGAAGAAGTAGTTCGAGCCGAGTACATGGCGTCCGGTTCCCCAGCCCAGTTTGTAACCCGCGTTGGCCATCTGGCTGGCACCCTGCCCTACCTGATTGACGCTTTCGACATCCCATGCTGCGTGATGCCAGCCTTTGGCGGAACTCTTCACAAAGGCAAGCAGGTGATGGTCGCTGCCGTATGGGGCGTGGGTAAAGGCGATCACATCATCGGATCTGTCCGATAGGCGCAAGCCCAACCCATCCCGATAGAAATCCAGCGCGCGTGGCACGCTAGGCGAAAACAGCAGCACGTGAGAGAGGCGTCGCGGATGGACTCTCTGCACCTGGCTCCTGACCGCCGCACCGCGTCTACCTGCCGGCGCGCTCTCCATTCGCACGGTGGACTTCGCGCTCGGGGATGTCTTGGGACCGACCTTGACCTGGACCAGGTTGCCATCCACATCGAAAAACCACATCCCTTCTGCGCCGCCGAACGGCACATCGCTCACAAAGGTCGCACCGCAATCGGCAAGCTGTCGCCGGATGCCGTCGAAGTCCCCTTCAAAGCAATTGAAACTCAGGTAAGCCAGGCGCTTCTGTTCACCCTCATAGAATCTGGCCCAGCAGTGCTGGTCACCGGCAAAAACCTCAAGCGAGTTTCCCTTGCGCTGCGGGATCAGCCCGAAAGCGTCGAGAAAGTGCTCAGCCACTGCCAGGTCGGGGACCTCCAGCGCGTAGTGATCGATTGAATGCACCGCATGTCGCGGTCCAGACGCCGCAGCGCTTCCGCCCAGCCTTGAGTGAGTCTCGTTGATGTCCATCTTTGTCTCCCGCTGTTCAATGTGCTGTGTCGTCCGCCGCTCTCTATGTGGAGCCTCTGACTCTTTGCGCACGGTGGTCAATCCGGCGAGTCTGCCGCGGCAGATACAAAAACTATACTATCCAATAAAATATATAAAAACAAGTTTTGAATATCAAAAGATGCAAGTACGAAGCGCCGACTCTTGCTTGGCGGGAGGAAGCGGGGAACCGCGGGACCCAGCGAGCGCCTCACGTCGAAGGTCCCTGACGATGTCCGGCATCCACCAGACCATGGATCGGAGACAGCATGCACTCAATTGCCCGACCACATAGTTCGACCAGATGGAACACCGTGTTCGGCAGATGCCTATCACGCTCAGCACTTGGGATCGCTTATTCTGCACAGGCTCACCGCAGCGTTTCGACTTTCCGCTTGAAATGGCTGGAATGTCCGGTTGGCAAGCTAACAACGGGATCTCACCACGGTCCTGAAACTTGCCGCCTTTCCATTGAGCCACCGAAGTAAGGCCGACAGCCCGCGGTGCGCACGCAGGCATCATCAATGCGTATTGAATAGCAGCATCTTTCTTATTTATATGGAGAAAACTATGGCCAGCGAACCCATCCGCGATCCTGCAAGCGACCATCTGCTGACCCCGCAGAACGCAGCGTTTGTCGTCATCGATTACCAACCGGTGCAAGTGAACTCCATCGCGTCGATGGACCGCCAGCTTCTGATCAATAATATCGTTGGCACATCGAAGGCGGCCATTGCATACAAGCTGCCCATCATTCACTCGACCGTGAATGTGAAGAGCGGCTTGAACAAGCCACCTATTCCGCAACTGCGTCGCGTCTTGGACGACTATCCGACCTATGACCGCACTACCATCAACTCGTGGGAAGACGTCGAGTTCCGGAAAGCCGTAGAGGCAACCGGGCGAAAAAAGCTCATCATGACCGCGCTGTGGACCGAGGCTTGCCTAACGTTCCCCGCTCTGGATGCACTCAAGGAAGGATATGAAGTCTATGTGGTGGTGGACGCCGTCGGCGGTACCTCCGTCGCCGCTCACGAAGCTGCCCTGCGCCGGATCGAACAAGCAGGCGGCAAGATGATCAGCGTTGCGCAGCTGTTCTGCGAACTGCAGCGCGACTGGGCAAGGGCGGAAACCGTGCCGGCATTCATTGACCTGTTCGTTGAAACAGGCGGCACGGCCGGAATCCAATTCTCCTACGATCGTAGCTGACTATAGCCGGGCCGGCCCTGCAAACCGTACCGGGCCGGTCGGTTCTCCTCCATGTCGGAAATGCGGCCACGCATTCCCACCCTAAGCGCCCCCATTGGGAGTCTTTATGTCTGATTACTACCTGCTTGCTGGACGCGTATTTATCGCATTCATGTACGTACTCAGCGGAACCAATAAACTCCTGTTCTTCAGTCATGGTCTGGATGAAGTCAGATCACGACACATTCCGTTTCCGCGCCTTATCCTCTCAAGCACGATACTGGTCCAGCTTACATGTGGCATCGCCATCATGGCAGGATGGCAGACCGGCATCGCTTCGCTACTTCTTGCAGTGTTCACATTGGCAACCGCATTGGTATTCTACGATTTCTGGAATTTGAAAGGCGCGCAGCGCACCGTGTCTTTCACGGGATTTCTGGAACATATCAGCATCATTGGCGGCTTCATCATCCTGATTGCGGCAGGCCCCGGAAACATCATCGCCCGACCTTAGCAAGACCGCGTAGTCCTATTGTCTGCTTACAAAGTGGATGAGGCTGTCCGTGTGCGCCGTTGCGTCGCACACGGAATACCTTTTCAGCGCCGGCTCTCGCCCTGCTTGCTCAGCCATGGATAGCGCTCTACGTCATTGCCCCCATAGTCCGGGTCCRGATAGACATAGCAGCGCTGTATCCGGAAGTCACGGATCTCGAAAACGTCGCACCAGCGACCCGCATGAGTCATCCCCGCGCGCCACGTCTCGCCGCATTTGAGGCTTCCGCTGGAGGTACCCTCCACCACCAATAGATCCCCCTGCTGTATGACATTTGCATGGGCAACATCGTGACGAATCGATTCCATGATGCCCATCAAATCCTGGAACAGTTGGCCGATCTGCTCATGGCCTTGCGCTATACCCCACTTGGGAAAACAAAACTCAGCGTGTTCGTCAAACAGGTCAAGGACGCTCTCGCCCCGGTCCATGCGCTTGAAGTACTCGAGCGCAATTGCCTTGCGCTGCTCGTCCGTCATTGTTCTTGTTTCCATGATCGCTCTCCCGCCCTCCGATGTTTGTAGACCTGTTGCTCTGTTCCGTGCTCCGTCCACGGCAATCTCGTCATGATCCCTGTTGCTTGCGACTGGCTTGTGCATCCCTTCCCTGAAGGTTGGTGGGCATTCCAGCCGAGAACAGTGCAGGAAGGTGTCCGCCCCGCATGCACGTCAGCGGACACCCGACCCGTGCTACTTGGCGATGGTTTCCAGCGCGGTGTAGCTCATATCGCTCTCCTTGATCTTCGCTTCGTTGAGCTTGTAGCCGCGGAAGAGGTAGATGGAGGCGTGATGCGCCTTGAAATCGATGATGTCGCCCTGGATCGATGAGGAGTACTTCGTGCCATCCTCACCCACTGACGGGGTCATGTGGAAATTAATGAATTTCCAGAATTCCCCCTTCTTGTCATAGGCTTCGCCCATATAGACGCGCGGATAATTCACGTCCATGTAGACCACCTTCTTGCCATAGGGGTGTTCCGTCGGGGGAGTGCCTTCGATGACCCAGACCTCACGCGGCTGCCACGTTTGCACGGGATTCCAGTACGGGGGATCCTTTAAGTCCACCGTTTTCCACTCTTCCGGTGTTCCCTTCTTCGAAGGCGTGTAGCCAAGCTTGGCATCGGATATCGCCAGGATCCAGCGCCGACTCACCAATTTAATCTTCGGATACCACGAAGGCCTGGCGTTCCATACATAGATATCGTCATTCAGGACATCAAGCCCGCCAACTGGGTCCATCCATGCGCCGCCAGAAAGGCGACGGGTGCGCCGCGCCGATTTGATATAGGCCCAGCTGTCCTCCAGTTTCGGATCGTCGTAGCGGATGGTGAAGGTGCCCACCCCCTTGATGTCCTCGGGTGCCGTCGCAACAAACAACGTCTTGCTGAGAACGCTACCGTCGCCCAGCACCGGCTTGTCGCCGCTAAGCCGTCCCTTCATGTAGTACCGCTGAAACAGCCAGTCCTGCGTCGACTCCAGACCCTTCTCCCCGCTGATCATCAGGAAGGTCGCCTTGTTGTTGATGACGTCGCCCTCCGGTGAGGCGTAGTAAAAATTCCAGATTAGCTTGTCGCCCGCATGCGGGTCGCTCTGGCTGACTTCGGGGAAGGGAATGCCGGCCACCCAGCCCGTAACCTCGCGAGTCTTCTCATCGAATTGCGCCTTGCCCGCATTCTTCCTGGTGGCCTCGAGGTACTTGGGATCAAGTTGCACAGGCTTGGCGTGGCCAAGTGGAATCTTCAGCCCGGTATTGCGAATCTGCCACTCGAGCTTCTCGGTCAACAGGCTCGCGATGGTATGGCCGTCGAACGTGTCGTTCTTGACCTTGTCAATGTTGGCCTTGTCGATTACGGTGCCGGCGGGCAGCTCCGCGGCAACGGCTGCCGTTGCGCCCGCGCTGATTGCCGCGAACATGCACAGGGCGAGGGTCTTCTTGATGCGATACATGATTTATGTCTCCTGCTTAGAATTGTCGTGTCAAACGAGCAATGAACTGGTCATTATTGGCAAAGGAACCGAACAGGCGCGTTGAGCCTTCCACCTGGCCGGGCAATCGTTGGTTCTTCGAGAAAAACAGATCCGCCTCCAACACCAGTCGCCAGTGGTTGCCGTAGACGAATTCCACGCTCGGGATCAGAAAGCCGCCGCGGCCCTGCAGGTCCACGCCTGCGGCTAGCTGGGGATTGATCTTGTCGTTCTTGTAGTTCAAGCCAAGAATCACCGTGGCGATGGTGGAGTGCTCCTTCGCCGCCGCGCCATAGCCAACCATGTTGACGATATCGTCCGACTGCTTGTAGTTCTGAATCCACTTATCGAACACTTGGACCGAGAAGAATGACGGTCGGCTCGTGCCGAGCAGCTTGGTTAGGTTCAGGTTCTTGTCAATTCGGACCATGGTGGTGACCAGGTCCTTCTTGATGATGCCGCCAAATCCAGGGAGGGCCCCACCAAAGAAGTTGGTACCGACGTTGTATGGTGCATTGCGCGTGTAGACGAGCTCCGTGCTCAGCACCGAATCGATCACCGGCACATAGCCGCTGACGGTCGCGCCGAACAGGTCGATCTTCGGGAAGATGAAATCGCCCAGCGCGCCTGTGGGTGCGGCGCCGGATGGCGCGAAGGCGGAGTTGACGACCGGATCGTTGCTAAAGGTCTTGAGATACGCCAACGAATAGTTGACCGGCCCCGCGATACCTTCCCACCGTACACCGCCTGTCTTGTCCTGAACGTTCGCGCCAGGCTGCCTGTAGTTGTAGTTCAGCGCGCCAGGCGCAAGGAAGTCCACGCCCTTGTATGGCTGTCCCGCCCAGCGGCCGCCATAGAGGTCGTAGCTATTGCCAACGTCCCGATTGCGGTCAATGCCGGGGCGAAATAGAAGCTGCAGGCTGCCGTCCGCCTCCGGAACATTGATCTTGGTCTTGATCAGGAAGAGTGGCTTGCGCAGTTCGTCGCCCTCGCGCTCCAGGAAGGACCGCCAGCGGTAGTCGAAGCCGTTGACCAGATCAAGCGCACGGAAAAAGTCCGTTTCTCCCCAGACGACCTGCTGCTTGCCGATACGGAAATTTACGCGGTCTACTGGTGAGAAATCTGCGTAGTATTCGCGCAGGTCCGCCCGGTTGTACTGGTCCATCAACCGGCTACCCGGCCCACCTGGCGAATGCTCTTGGTTCTGCCGCTCAAGATCCTTGAGATAGGGCGTCTTATACTCTTCGTCCGCCCGCCCTACGACCTTCCATGTAACCGGGCCCGTCTTCGCATCGGCATCGAGCAACAGCGAACCCCGCACCATGGATGGCGAATACCTGTCGTTCTTGCTCGTCTCCGGCGGGTTCTGCAGATTGAAGGAGGCCCAGGCCCGGGCGTATCCGCCCAAGTGGAAGCTGTAGTTCTCCGAGTTGCTCTCGCTGTCCGCGGCGCTTTGCGCACTGACCGTGGCGGACTCGTCCGCCGCGGCGGCCCGAGCGTTCGATGAGGCAGCTAGAAGCGCCAACGCCAGACCAGCCGCACCGGATTTCATGCCGAGTTCGTACCAAGAATTCAATTTCATTGTCTCCTCCTGTTAATGCTCTCTTATTGTTTTTTCACCGAAGCGAGGTCCTAGCGCTCCGGCACCGCGTTCATTGCGACGTTGTGACATCCCGGCGTCACCCCCTTGCCTGCCGTCTTTACGATGAACGCCGGCCGGAACACCAGTACCATCGCCGGCATGATGAACAGGGCGCTCAGCGCGGAGACGAATAGCCAGATGGCCATCAGCACACCCATGTCAGCCTGGAATCGCAGCGACGAGGCACACCAAAGCACCACACTGGTAGTCAGCGTGAGCGCGGTAACCACCACGCCACGGCCGGCACCGTGCAGCGATGCGATCGTGGCTGCCGGCAGATCCTTGCCTTCGCTGAGTTTTTCCTTTATGCCGTCGACGATGTAGAAGGCGTAGTCCACCCCCAAGCCAATGCCCAGTGCCGCCACCGGCAGTGTGCTCAGGTTCATGCCGATGCCTTTCCACGCCATATAGCTGAATGTGATGGTGTTGGAGAGAATCACGGGCACCATGAAGAAGATGCCGGCCGTCACGGAGCGGTAGGCCACCGCGCAGCAAATCACAAGCACCAGCAGCGCAAGCGCGATACTTTCGATCTGTCCTGCGAGAATCACCTCGTTGACCGCCGCCAGGACACCAACCAGGCCGCCCGCCAAACGGTAGGTGCCTTCGGCAAGGGGATGGGCATCTACATAGGCCTTAAGCCGTGCCATTGCCGTGCGAATGCTCTCGCCCTGGTGATCGCGGAAGTTGAACGTCACCGAGGCGTTCTGCGATTGGGCATCGGTAAAGCGGGCCATGTCGCCTGGATCGGATCCGGAGACGAACATGTACATCAGTTCCCCATTCTCTTGCGCGGTACGGCCCAGTTCCTGGTAGCGCGGATTGTTCTCGTTCAGGACGCGCCTCACCATGGGGATGACGTCCGCGATCGAGGCACTGCCGCCGATTTCGGGTTGAGCGGCCATGTAGCGCTGCAATCCGGTAATGTTCTCGAGAACCTTGGGCTCCTTCACAGCATTTGGCTTGGTTCCCGAGAACACGGCATACAGCCTGTCAGCGCCCTGGAACTGCTGATTGATCGCTGCCGCATCGCGGTTATAGGAAGAGTTCTGCCAGAGAATCGGAGAGCCGGGCTGCGCGTCCCCTACCTGAATGCGGGTGGCGTACCACCCAGAAACCGCAAACACAGCGACCGCAGACGCGAGCACTGCATAGCGCCACCGCGAGGTCGCGCTCCGTACGCAAACATTCAGGATGCGGTCCAGGTAACGCCCGAGGTCCAGGCGGTGGGCGTACCCGCGCGGGTAACGCACCCACGAGAGCAGTACCGGCGTCATGACGCAGGCACTTAGCGCGATTGTCATCACCCACACCGTACCAATGATTGAGACCTTGTGCATCAGCGGGATGGGGGTCAGCACCACGACGACCATGCAGCCGGCATCAGCAATCACGCCAAGCATGCCCGGCTTGAAAAGCTGCAGCATGCTTGCCTTCGCAGCCGCTTTCGTGGTGTTGGCGCCCGCGGCAATCTCCTCATCGAAGCGAGATACTAGTTGCACGGAATGCGAGATAGCCCTGGCCGTGATCAGGAACGCGATCACAATCACCAGCGGGTCCAGATTAAAGCCCAACAGACGTGCGACGCCGAGTGCCCAAATGGCACTGCTGAGTCCTGCCAGAAGCGGCAGCAGCGTTCCGCGCCAGGTACGGGCGATGATGAACAGCAGCAGCACGAGGCAGCCGATCGTGAACAGGAAGATGTGCAGCGTCTCTGGCAGGAAGTGCTTCACCCAGCCGTAGAGGATGGGTTCGCCGGTCACGCGCACCCGCACACCGTCGCCGCGTGCCGCATCGGCGATAGCCATCACCTGCGGGAATATCTTGTTGTAGTCGGCCGCATTTTCGTAGAAATCCACCGTGACTAGGGCAGCCTTGAGGTCTTTCGAGACATAGGCGCCGTAGACGAGCGGATTGTTCAGCACGGCTTGCTTTAAGGTCTCCAGTCCTGCCTCGCTTTGCGGCACATCCGGCCACATCAGCGGATTCGATTCGATGGCTTCGGTCGAGCCACGAATCTCCTTGAGTTTGCGCGACGCCAGCGAGACTATCTGGAACTGATTGGCGCCATCAACCTGCTGCAAGGCGGAAGTCACCGTCTTGACCTTGGCCAGGAACGCAGTGTTGAAGATGTCCGCTTTCTCGGCCTCGAGCACAATGCTGACCACGTTCGAGCCGCCGAACGCCTGCTTGTACTGCTCGTGAACCTGGATATAGGGGTGGCTGCGCGGCAGCAGATCTTCGAAAACAGTCCTGACTTCCACCCGCAAGGCGGCCACAAGCATCACGGCCGTCACCAGAAAGAAGATGCCGGTCACGTAAGCTCGCCGGTGTATGCAGTACTCGACAAAGCGTTCGAGCCTGCCTCGATCCATCGTATTCATGTTCTCCTCCAAATGCTCTATGTGCTGCCTTACAAAGCGGCGGCGTCTTTAACGGCGAAGCGTGAGCCGGCGACGTAGTACTTGCCACCCTGTGCCTGCACCTTGGTGTACCAGCCGCGGTCTTGTGGTGCGAAGCGGGTCAGACGCCATTTGCCGGCATCCTTCCCGGCCACCAGGACGACGCCCTTGTCGCCCACGGCAATCCATTGCTTGCCATCCCACGCAACGTCCAGGAGATCCTCATCTGTCGCCTTGCCGACCTGCATCCAGCTTGCGCCGCCGTTGTCGCTCACCAATACCGTGCCGCTGAGACCAACGGCGACAGCGTGGCCGGCGTCCCTGAATCTGACCGACATCAGACTGTGCTTGACCGGGCTAGCAACGCCTGTCCAGCTCTCGCCAGCATCATTTGAGATCCGGATGCGGCCGAACTCGCCCACCACGCATCCGCGCTGCCCGTCGAAGGCGATGCCATTCCAAGCGCTGTCCTCGCCTTGCGCGGCGGATTGCCAGCTCTTGCCATAGTCGCGTGAGCGCAACAGCACACCGCCACTGCCAGCCGCCCAGGCGCTGCCGTCCTGACTGACGTGGACGCGCATCAGCTTGTTGCTGATAGCCGACTTCGGTGCCTGCGCCGGCGCCCACGAGTGCCCCGCGTCTTCCGTCGTCAGAACCACGCCTTCGTTGCCTACGGCAACGGCCCGGCGCGCGTCCCAGGCCGCGACATCCTGCAGCGTCTCGCGGCTGGCCGCGCTTTGCTTGCGCCAGTTCTGCCCGGCATCTTCGCTGTGCAGGATCTTTCCATTGGAACCGACTGCCCACATGGACCCATTGGGCAGGGCAACGATGCCGTAGAAGGCATCACCTCGCTCGACGAGCGGTTGCTCGACAGGCTTGCCGACCGGCTTGGGCTTGACGAAGAGGCCGGCATAAAGGAGTCCCCCGATGATGGTGATGGGCAGCCCCGACAGGATGATGCGTTTGATACGTTCCATGACTCACGTCTTCTTTCTGAATAGGACATCTAAAGGCTGAGGGCTGCTTGTATGGGCGGCACGTGGGACGCGTCGGCAAGGCACCCCGCTGCTGCCATCGCGTGCGCTCACCTGTCGTGGGCGAATGCCGCCCTGCAGGGTTTCACTGCGCATTCTTGCTTGAACTGATGAAAAAGCGCCCGCGGCTTTGCAGACCTGGAAAGTCGCCGCTACGCCTAAACGAACGCTACGAAGCGCCGGGTCTCGGCACCCGTGCCGGGTATGTGGGGTCGATTGACATGGGGTCTCCTAGACCTGGATTTTGTGGCGGATGCGCATATGCGCTCTGCCCTCTCGTTCTGTCTCTGTCAATTTTGCCGCGCGCTGCAAACCAGACCAGCGCACGCGCCTGCCATCCTCAGTTCGCCGCGGAAGCGGCGGCTTCCAGGGCTCGCTCCAACTCCTCATGCAGGATGCGCGCATTCGCGTGGGGGACGAACTGGTTGAAGCGGTCGACCTCAATCCGCTCGAACAGACCTGCGCGGCAGTACGGCTCGTCCGCGATGAACTCGCCCGCCTGCGCTCTCTCGGCACAGTTGATGGCAAGAAACAAGCCCTGCGGTTGTTGATCCTCCCCCCACAATGCACCGGCGCAGACAATCTCGGGCAGCCTGGAAATGACATAGCGGATATGCGCCGGCCGGATCTTCAGACGCGTTTGCGCCGAGCCGGGGCGAAAATAGCAACGAATGATGTACGACATGGATTTCTCTCTATTCTCCATTGGTGCGCCCTCAAGCCGGTTCGGCACCTTCATATGCACGCTGCAGCAGTTCGCGAATCGGCCCTCGCTCGATCTGGCGCGGATTGGGATAAGGTGTTTCCACCACCAGATCGGCTGCTCGATCAAGACCATCGGCGGGCATGCCGATTTCGCGCAACGAACGAGGCACAGCAAGCGATTCACCGAGTTCACGCAAGCCAGCCGGTCCGCTCTCGCGCCCCATTGCCTTCGCAATACGCGCCATCGCCTGGGGCGCCGCGTCGGCGTTATAGGCGAGCGCATAAGGCAAAATCACCGTGTGCACTTCTGCGTGCGGCAGATTAAAGCTGCCGCCCAGGGTATGACACAGTTTGTGGTGCACGCCCATCTGCACGTTGCCTAGCACAGTGCCGCACAGCCAGGCACCGTACAGTGCGTCGCTGCGGGCATCGATGTCAGCGGATGCGCGTCTCAGGCGCGGCAGTGCACCGGCGAGCGCACGAATGCCTTCCTCGGCCATCAGGCTATAGATTGGATTTCCGTCGCGGGCATACAGGGCTTCGGCAGCGTGTGCGATGGCATTTATCCCACTGGTCATGCTCAGGGCTAGCGGCAACGTCAATGTCAACTCGGGGTCGTAGATAACACCGCGGGGCATTACGCGCCAGTCCCGCCCTGCCTTCTTGAGGCCCGCGTCAGTGATTCCATATAGCGGCGTCATTTCCGAACCAGCGTAGGTCGTTGGCAAGGCAATGATCGGCAGATCCGATTCGAGCGCGATCGCTTTGGCAAGCCCGATGGTCGATCCCCCACCGGCAGCAACGCATCCGTCAGCGCCTAAGGTCCGCGCTGTATCGATGGCGCTGCGCGCGACGTCGGCAGGCACGTGCATCACTGCCTTGGCATACACGCCAACACAACGATTCTCTAGGATGCCCGCAATCTGTTGGCCCAGTTCGACCTGCTCAGGGGTGGTCAGCACCAATACGCGATGCATCCCAAGTTGCTCGAGCTCACGCGGCAGGAACTGGCGCGCCCCGCCGCCAAAGACAACGCGGGCTCCGTGGGTTTCGTGCACAAAGGGCTGCATGCTAACGGCTCCGGGCGGAATTTAAGTGGGCTTGCGACGCGCTCTGGTCCAGGGTGGCCCTGGCATAGCCGATTTCGGCGTCGCGGATGCCATGCTCCGTGCCAGCCTCCACCTTCAAAGTCACGTCGGCACCCACCGTTTGGAATAGTGCGGCTGATTCCCGCACACTCCTCGCAGGTACGAACGGGTCCTGCTCCCAGGTTGAAAACAGCACGGGCATTCCTTTAAAATTGCGATGCGAAGTGTCGCGTAGCATGCCCTGCGGGCCGATCAGTCCGCCGGTGAATGCGACTAGCGCGCGGTAACGTCGTCGTTGACGCCAGACAAACTCGCTACAAAGACACGCGCCCTGCGAAAAACCCATCAGGACCTGGGACTCGTATGGGAAACCAAGCATCCGCAGTTCCTCCGACAGCGTATCCAGGCGTTCAAGCGCCTGCGAAAGCCGCGGCTCGTTGACCTCAAGTGGTTCGATGAAACGCTCCGGGTACCAGGAGTTTTCCGCCGCCAACGGTGCAAGCCATGAGATGTCTGGCCGCGCAAAACGGCTGACCACCATCTCCTGCATCAGCGCGGGCGACTGGCCACGGCCATGCACAAGGATGACAGCAAGCGCCGCATCGCGCGCTGTGGCTGCTCCGAAGGTACTTACCGGTTGATGCAGATGAGGATTGGCGTATGGCATGTGGCGTTGCGCGGGGTGTTCCAGTAGCGTGCAGTCGGACGCAGCTTGTGCGCCCGCTGGGACTCAGTACTTCAAGGTCTCCAGCGATTCCATGATCGTCGCGCGCTGGCCTTCGAACTGGGGTGCGATCTGTAGTTCGGTGCCGAGCTTCTCGTACGGTTCGTCGATCAGGAAGCCCTCAGGCTTGGATACTGTGGCCTCGAACATCGCGCCGCTGGGCGTGCGCACGTAAATCGATTCGAAGTACCCGCGGTCCTTGCGCTCGGAGGTGTCGGTCAAACCCATGCCCTCGAGCCTGGCCTTGACCAGGTCCTGGACAACATGGTCCGCCACCTGGAACGCGCAGTGATGCACGGTGCCCTCGCCATAGGTCCAGCTCGCCTGGGGCATGCTCGTTTCCAGGGCGAAGTCGACGAACTTGCCGGAGCCGCCCTCGCCGAATGCATAGCGAGCGTACTTGCCGTCTCGCGCCACCTCGCGGGCAGACCAGCCGTCCTGCATAAACTCCTGCGAAGGTTCCATCTCCCGCACGTTCACTGCGATGGTGTGCAGGCCGCGGATTGCTAACTCGGCCGGCACCTCGCCATTGGAGTAAGGCTTGCGAGCGTCGTCGGCTATACCGATCAGCTCGTACTCGATGCCACAGGGATGCGCGAACGTTAGGACCCGCTCGCCAAAACGCTCGGAGCGAACAACCTCAAAGCCGTGGTCGGTCAGGCGCTTCTCCCAGAACGGAATGGCTGACGCCGGCACCGACAGCGCCAAGTTGCCGATCTGCCCGGCCCCACGCTTGCCCTTCCGGCCGAAATGAGATACCGGGAAGCAGGTGATCAGCGTGCTCTCCTCGCCGAGGTCGTTGCCGTAGTAGAGGTGGTAGAACGGTGTACCGCCATCGTAGATCAGGGTCTTCTTGACGCTCTTGAGCGAGAGCACCTTGGTGTGGAAGTCATAGTCTTCCTGGGCCGTGCCGACATTCAGGGTGATATGGTGATGGCGCTGAATGGAATGATTTGCTTGGGTCATTTTTGTCTCCTCCTACTGCGGATGGGATGGTACGAAAGATCAGGAAGACTTCGCCTGCCGTTTGGGGATGGTCACTCCGCCGAATGTTCAGGCGTCATCGCGCCGTCGACCAGGTCCCAGATGAATCGTCCCGAAGGCTCGCGTTGTTCTTCTGCAATATGAGCGATCAAGCCGGCCGCACGGCTAAGGACGGCGAAGCCACGCATGAGCGCCGCGGGGATGCCAATATCGCCCAGGATTGCGGCGATTGCACCCGTTGCATTGATCGTTATGTGACGTCCGGCTGCAGCGTCGACCTCGGCAGCCAGTTGCTCCAGCGCGGCACAATGTGGTCCGTGGGTACCGACTTCGCGCGCGAGGTTCAATAGCGCAATCGCACGTGGGTCGTCTGGCCGATGCAAGTGGTGACCAAAACCCGGTACCGCTTCCCGCCGTACACGAAAGTCCTGGGCAATACGCTGCGATTCCTTCAGGCCATCGTTGCCAGCATCCACGATGCGATCCAGGAGCTCGGCCGCCGGCTCCATGGTGCCGACGAAGCGGCTGGCTACCGCCAGCAGGCCTGCCGCTACGCCAGCCTGGAGATTTTCGGGTGAGCTCGCATAGATCATGCGTGTGGCAATCGCGCTAGGTGTCATGCCGTGCTCCATCAGCGTCACGAGCACAGCTTCGATAATCCGGCGCTGTGCCGCGGTCGGCACGATTCCAAAGGTCTGCTTCATGAAGACATCGACGAAGCTGGCCCGACCGAGCAGGTCGCTTACCAGATCATCTTCGCCATAGTAGACGGCCTGGCTCGTGTAGCGGCAGAGCTTCGAGCGGGCCGCTTTGGCTTCGTTCGAATTGGTCATTATTGGCTCCGAGTGCTCAGGATGGACGATCGAACCGCCGGCTTTAGTACCTTGCCGACCGAACTGCGCGGGAGTGCGTCGAACAGATGTACATGCTTGGGCGCCTTGACCGAGCCGAGCTCGTGCTTGACAAGGGCGATCAGTTCATGGGTGTCGACGCTCATTCCCGGACGCAATTGCACGGCAGCATGGACGGCCTCCCCCCACTTCGCATCCGGTATGCCGACCACCGAACAGTCCGCTACAGCCGGGTGCCCCGACAGCACCACCTCGACATCGCTGGGATAGACGTTGAAGCCACCGGTGATAATCACATCGCGAATACGGTCCCGCAGGAATAGGAAACCGCGCTCGTCGAAGACGCCGGCATCCCCTGTGCGCAGCCAGCCATTGACCAATGTCTTGCGTGTTTCCTCTTCCGCCTTCAGGTAGCCGCTCATCACCAGATCGCCGCGTACCGCGATTTCGCCCTCTTCCCCGGCTTTAAGCGGAATACCGTTCTTGTCGACGATGGCCACCCGGGTGAGCAGTGATGGCTTTCCCACGGAGGCCAGATTTTCACCGGTCATCTCCGCCGGGGGGAGGAACGTGATGATCTGGGGCGCCTCGGTCTGGCCAAACGAGGTGCACAGGACGGGTCCGAAAGCCGACTGAGCGTCGCGGATCTGTTCCGGGCGCATAGGTGCGCCGCCGTACACAAGATAGCGCAGGGAGCGCAGTGGACGCGGCGAGCGGCGCTGCTCCTCGACCAGCGAAAGAATCAGTGTGGGCGGCGCGAAGAACAAGCTCGCATCATGCGTGCTTGCAGCGTCAAGCAACGCAGATACTTTGGCGTACTCCGGAAATATCAGCGCTCCGCCAGCACCCAGTACGGGAAGCATGTATGTCGACGTGCCATGTGTAATCGGAGCGGCGACCAGATACCTATCTTCCGGAACCAGGCCGAGTTCGTGGATCTGGGTTGCGATATTGGTGTTCCAGGCGCGCAGTGGCTGGATTACCCCCTTCGGATAGCCAGTGGTGCCGCCGGTGAACTTGATGGCCTGCGGCTCGTCAAGACCAATCCCGCCCTGCGAGTGCGGGCCCATTACGACTGCACCTGTCTCACCCTTACCGCGCGCCAAATCCTCAAGCGAATGCAGGCGTACGGGGATGCCAGTCAAACGTCCTGCCATGTCGGCGTCGGCAAGCACGAGCGACGGTTCGACAAACTCGACGATGCGGTGTAATTCGGGGTCGCCATTGCGCGGGTTGAGCGGTACCCATACCTTGCCTGCAGCCAGAATGGCCAGGATGCCCACCAAATGGTCTACGGTGTTTGCGGCCCCGACGCAGATCAGGCTGCGAGGAGCCGGATCGATGGCCGTGAGCGCCGCCGCCCGTTCGAGCACCATGCGAGCCAGGTCCCGGAAGGAAAGATCGCCAGCAGGGCTGATGATGGCTACCCGATTCGGATGCCGGTGAACGGCGCGCCACAGGAAGTCGATGGGGTACATGCTCGAGGTATCTCCAGTAAACGAGGGCGATGGGTTGCGGGGCGGGGCGAACCGATCCGTCATCACATCGATGGCCGAACTATAGAAGTTTGTTCGAACATTCGAATATTGGGGGTAACCCTGTGCATCGTGATAGGATTTGTGATCCTCATGGCAGGTAGCAGCCCCTGCGGCCCGAGACGACAAGCCAAGAACCCATCGCTTTTTGAAAACCATGCAAGACGAGATCGAAGCCTATCCAGCTGTCCTGGCTCCCGCGCCTCCCCGCCATATTGATTTGGCACGGACGCTGATGCAGGAGATCCACAACGGCCATCCTGCTGTGGGTGAACTGCTCCCCACAGAAGCCGAATTGTGCGAAAAGTGGAATTTAAGTCGCTACGCCGTGCGACAGGCGGTGCAAAAGCTGTGCAGCCTCGGACTGGTTACCCGACAAGCAGGCGTCGGTACGCGCGTTGTCTCAGACCGCCCCCTGAGTCGCTTCATGCAGGTAATGGATTCACCTGCCGACCTAGTCGGTTATGCCAAAGGTACAACGCTCCGAAAGTCGCTGTGCGAACGCATAAACGCCGACGAATGCCTGACCGCCTTGTTGCGTTGCTCGCCCGGCGTGAATTGGTTGCACATCGCTGGCACTCGATATGGCAGCGCTCCCCCAAATGAAGCGATCGCTCTTGTTGACATCTACGTCGACGGGGCTTTCAGTGAGTTACCCCCGCTCGGAGCAACGTTGGACGTTCCTGTGTACACGATGGTCGAAAAGCAGTACGGCATCAAAGTCACGCGAGTCGAGCAAGAAGTGCAGGGACTGCTGATCGAAGGCACACAAGCTGATGTTCTTCAGGTACCGGAGGGATCGGCCGGGTTACGAATCATCCGAACCTATTTCCTGCGCGACAAGGTGATCGCCGTAACGACCGGGGTTCACCCGGCGAGCCGCTTCAGCTATTCAACGACGTATCAGCTGACACAGACCGTCGCATAGGCTGTCGAACCATCGTTGAAGAAGCCGACGGATATTGCGGCCGGTGCATCAGGTCAAACAAGGGCCGCCCCCCCCCAGAATGATGCCGGACAGATCTATGACCTTCGGGATGTACCGCTTGATGTGCATCTCCCGGTCGACGAACAGACTGGCAATCTCAAATCACGGAGACCTGATTCAGCAGGTCGTCGCCCACGTTGGCGGCGTCCTCGATCACTCGCGCCATTGGACGCTATGGAAATTCCAACTGCTTTGGTAAGGCGGTGCTATGTTCCCTGTGGATATCGAAAGAGGCTCCGAAACCGTTGCCCTGAGCGGCATTCCATCATGTCCATACGCTGAAACTAACCCGTACTGACGGCCTGCGACATCTTCCGCTTTGCGCGCTCGAATCGCATCCTCTGTCAGGGGCGGGCCTCGGCGACCAACTCCCCCAATCCATTATGATGGCTATAAGTTGCCTGCCGTCTTCGGCGAACCCGATGGACTCGCGAGAGGTGCCTTGCATCTGTCTGGGTTAGGACTGCTCGGCGAGAAACACGCGGATAAGGTTCGGACCGCCAAGGATCCTGTTTCCAGGAAACTCGGCAGATCCGATCAGGTGCAAAGAGGTTACCCTCTCCAAGTTGCGTGATATGCGACGTTCAGTATGCGTTGCTAGCTCTCAACGCATACTTCGCCACCATCGCCTTCACCTCACTGAACAGCTTCGGCTCGAACGAACGATCCAACTCGATTCGTGGCGTACCGATGCCCGGCTTCGTGGTTTGCACGCGCCAGATATTGCGCCGCGGATCTGTGGCGAAGGTCATCCACATCTCGAACAGCTCATCGATCGAGACTGTTCCCCACTCGTCGTAGGCCATGCCGGTCACGTAGCAAAAGCCGATCCTGTCCTCAGGGTCATACTCGGTCACCCACCAGGTCGCAGCCCCTGCAACATCAAAGAGCTTAACCAGCACCATCGGATCATTCGCCTCCGACTGTGAGCCGAGCGGATAGCCCGCCATCTTTTGAAGCAACTGCGTATGCAGCTTGTTTTCCATCGGTGAAATCTCCAACACCATGCATATCGAAGGCGAGGGAAATCGTCACCCTGGGCAGGGAAGCGATTTCCCCGCTGGGATCAACAGAAAGACGACGCTCAGCAGTCGTCGAGCGTACTCACCAACTTCGCCAGCTTTCGAATGTCATCGGCGGCCAGTTCCACAGTGAACGTGTCGGAGACCGGGTCATCGAGGTCCTGGTGGCGCTCACACTCCTCCAGCACCTGCCGAGCGAAGGTCAAGAGCGTCAACGATGCGTCATAGCACCGCATCATCGAAACAGATGAATCCGCCTCCGGCAAGTCGTCCACCTCGTGCACGGACATGCCCTGGATGAGACGTTCCGCTTTGGCAGGCTCGAACCCGTGCTGCAGGATCGGCATGCTTTCGGTGTCTTTCCAGAGCGTGCCGGCGTCCAGCGCGCGACGCACGATGGATGTCGCCCCGTCTTCATGTGGCGCGGAGACACCAACCGTTAGACGCTGCACATAGCCAAGCTCCAGCGTCACCAGGAACTTCGGATAGTTCCGGCTCATGCCTTGCCAGAACGGAACGTGACCGTTTTGGGTGGGCTGGCGATGGAAGCCGGCGGATAGATTGCGCAAGAATTGCATTTCAAGACTCCTTGAAAATGCGGGTTCCGGCACGACCCCGATCGGGGATGCGGTCCCCGCGGGATGGTTGAAACGATCACACTCCAGATCCCGAAGGATCCACAGCCGTTACAGGAGCCAAGCTGTGTTTGATACCGACGTCAACAACGGATCCACAGGCGCACCAAGTTGTCCCCGGAGACACTCGTGTTTCCCTTGCGCTTTGCGGCGAGCCGCAGATAGCGCTCCAGCACTTCCAGTTCATGATCGGAAGCCTGCGCGAGCCAGTCGTTCCAGTGCTGCCAGAACGATTTTCGATTTCCCTCCATATCGATTCTCCAAACAGCGGGAATCGATCCCAGGGGACGGATTCCCCAGGTGGGTGGAAACATCACAGCGTCAGCAACACCTCACCGATCGCTCTCTTCCTCGAGTTCGCCGAACAAATCCCAGACAAAGCGAGCCGGTCGAAAGCTAATGCCGTCGACCTTGAATCCTTCCCCGTAGTGGCGGAAGTTCGCTTCGATGAATGTCGTGACTTCCGACATCGTCTTGAAATATGTCACGTCGCATTTGCTGTGCTTATGAAACTCCACACAGTATTCGGCGTTGACCCAGATCTTCTTTCCCTCAGCCGGGACGGCTGCCACTGTCATGTCATCAATCTCCAGTTGGCGCTGTTCAGGTTAAGCGTGGATAGCTGCTAGACTTTGGTCGTTGATATGACGAGAGCAGTCGATGAACGCCCGCCAGTTCAAGAGATTCCTGGAGTCGGTGACCAAGCTCACCGCCGGCCAGTTGGAGCAGGTACGAAGCGCGC